>NZ_JBEOXI010000209.1:0-14466 GCF_040296465.1 Streptomyces sp. NPDC002130 | reverse complement strand
AGCGGGAACGACCGCGAGGCGACCGTACGCAGGCTCCTCGAGCAGCCGGCGCGGCCGCTTCCGCCCGAGATCCACACGGAGGCGGTGCGCCGCGGTGATGTCCCACTCGCTCTGCAGCTCAACGCACAACCACCGAGAGGAACGCCCCTCCTCGGGCCCGAGCGCGAGCAGGAACCTACGGTCGGTCTCGGAGAAGAGCCCTCCTTCGACCGACAGCCGGTACCAGTCCGCGTTGGCCTTCTCCAGCAACTGCGGCTCGAGGACATCGAGCATGGCCTCTACGCGCCCCTCCTCGGGAGGGCAGCTCGTGGCCTGCCCGGTGACGATGGGCGGAATGAGCCCGTCGGGCTCGGTACACCCGTCCACGATCCGCAGGCCCGCCGCGGCGAGAGACTTCATGACCCCCATGATCCCGTCTTCGTCGACCAGCACACGCGGCAGGGTGGTGCTCGGCTTCACGCTCGGTCCGTCGCCGCCCGTTACGGCAGACGCGGCCATGCGTTCCTCGACACGGCCACCGCAGCAATCACGGTCATCCTCCTCAACACCTGATCGCCCGGACAGGTCCGAGGAGCTGCCCTGGCGATCCTCGCCATCAGTAGGCTCTCCATAGAGCCAAGACCTGACACGCCAGGGTCTGGAGAGGATGGGGAGGACCAGCGATGCGGGTCGAATACGATGCCTCGGCAGACATGGCGTACATCTACCTCGTCGACAGGATTGCTCCAGGGGAAGCCGTCCGGCAGGTACCCGCCGAGGACGACACGGCGATACTCGACTTCGACTCGGACGGACGGCTGCTGGGCATTGAATTGTTCAGCGCCAGGCGCCGGCTGCATCCCGATCTGATAGGCATTGCCGAGAGGATCGACCGGAAACCGAGTCCGCCGAACGAGAGCCGTTGACAGGGGTGTAGGGAGCAGGGCGATCTGACGGACGTCCAGTGGAGGCGGCTTGAATCGCTTCTGCCAGTGGCGGGATCCGCCGGAGCGATACGGGCCGTGAAAGACAGTTCAGGAGAGGCATCTCCGCTGGTCGTCGGACGGTATCTGGGAACGGCTGTTGCAGCGGGTTCAGGCCCAGGCGGACGCGGTCGGCGACATCGACTGGGATATCGCCGTCGACTCCACAACCAAGCGTGCTCATCACCACGCCGCGGGAGCCCGCAAGGCGTCGCCACCTGCTAGAAGGGGCTCCGCGCAAGCAGGTCAGAAACGCTCGGATCTGGGCCGGGCCGAGCTCATCGACCTGCTGGTGGAGGTGATGCGGGAGGTGAGGCGCCCGGCCGCTCGCGTGGTGGCTTCACCAAGATCCATCTGAGCGCGGACGGCAGCTGCCGGGTGTTGTCGCTGGACATCAGGCCCTGTTCGGCCGATCAAGCCGCTGACCGAGCAGCGGTCCGATCCGAGAGGCCGGGAGAACGGGAGAAGCGCTGGGCCGCGGCTTGTTGGCGTGCCGCACCTGGTAGAACACTGCCCCGTGGGTATCCAGGAACGCGAACGCAAGATGTACCGGCCGCTGCGGCGGGCCGGCCTCGAGGTGATCCCGAACACCGTGCCGCCCGGCACGATGCCGTTCGTCTCCGGATACCGTCCCGAGGACATCGTCGGCGGCTTCTCCCACCGGTACGAAACCCCACGGCTCGTCAAGCGTCTCAATGAGGACTGGTATGACCTGGCGGTCTCCTCGGGCCTTTTCGACCACCGGCGCGAGTTCCTCGTCCTGCTTCCTCACGGCACCTACACGCACCAGGCCCTCCTGCCGAAGGAGTACCTGCACTATGGCCGCCATGTCCCCTCGCCGGTCTGGACCCGGGTCCGGCTCCTCGACCGCTGGGACATCATGGGCCGGGGCGCGGCATCGGCGTTTCTGGGCATACGTGCGGGCCACCCAGGTTTCAGCATGATGGCGCTCGACAGCAGCGTGTACATCGGCTGCTCGACGGGCGAGATCGGTGTCGATGTGCGTGCGGTGGCCCACCCGGCCCGCTCTGAGAACATCCTGCAAGACCTGGAATGGTACGCACATTGGGACTATCCCCGCGCCGACAAGGAGTTGCAGAAGCGGATCGCTGCCTGGCTCGCGGGCCGCGGGACCGCCAGCCGTTCCGACCGATGACCACGCAGGCCCGGCTGCGAGGCCGGCAAGGTTGTTGCCAGCCAGCTGATCACGCGACTCCCTCGGCGTGAAGTCGCTGGTCGCCCGCCGCGGCCCCGAGCACGATTCCGGACTCGGCACCCAACGCTGAGTCGTCGGACGCGCGTTCGCTCACCTGCACTTTCGCCGCCTGCGGATCCGCTTCCAGAAGCCGCACAGCCGGGGTGCGAGGCAGGGCTGCCCCCGGGGACCAAACCAGCGGTTCGCCACGGGTGTCGCGTGGACACACTGACCTCGGCCGGTTGTACCCGCTCGGGGTAGCTCCTCGGCCTCCTCGATGAAGGGTGTCCGCAGGGAGCGGGGGAAGCCGCCGAGACGCGAGAAAGGTGGCGCGCGGTGGAACGGCCACCAGTACCTCGACGCCTGACAGCCCTTAGGCCCGCCACTGGTGGTGTGGCGGGCCTTGTGGCTTCTTGCGTGCGGTCAGGGCAGCAGGATGACCTTGCCGCGGTTGCGGCGGTTGTCGAGGTCGTCCTGGGCCTGTGCGGCTTCCTTGAGGGGGTAGGTCCGCCAGATTTCCACGGTCAGCTTGCTGGCGGCGGCGAGGGCGGCCAGTTCGGGGAGGGCTTCGGGGGCGCGGTCGGCGGGGTCCATGCCGGTCAGGCGTACGCCGTGCTGGGCGGCGTTCATGTCGGCGATCGTGATCACGCGGTCAGGACCGCCGACCAGGTCGAGGGAGTCGGGCAGGGCGCCGGCTCCGGAGGTGTCGAAGACCGCGTGCACGCCCTGCGGGGCGGCGGCGCGAACGCGTGCAGGTCAGCCCGGGCCGTAAGCGAGGTGGTTGCGCCCAGGGCGGTCAGGCGCTCGAGGTCGTCGGCGCCGGCGTGGCGACGACGGTGACGCCGCGTGCCGCGGCCAGCTGGATGGCGATCGCGCCCACGCTCTCGGCGGCGTCGTGGATGAGCAGGGTCTGGCCGGGGCGAGGTTCAGGTGTTTCAGGGCACGGAAGGCCGTCTCGCCCACGGTGGGCAGCGCGGCCGCGACCCCTCAGGGCAGGGGGGCGGGCTTGGCCACCGGGACGGGCATCAAAACGTCCTGGGCGTAAGAGCCGCCGGGCGTCAAGCCGAACACTTCGTCGCCGACGGCGAAGCCGGTGACGGCTTCGCCCGTGGCGTCGATGACTCCTGCGGCGTCCAGACCCGGGACGATCGGGAACTCGGCCGGCAACACGCTGGCGAGGTCGCCGTGGCGGATCTTGTTGTCGAGCGGGTTGACGCCCGAAGCCTTGACGTTGACCCGCACGTCGTGGGGCGTGGGCTCCGGGAGGTCGGTCTCGGTGAGGGTGAGGACGTCCGGGCCGCCGAAACGGTGCCGGACACTACTCCCCTTCGGTGCAGGAGGCGCGGTGCTCCAGGTGCGGGAATAGCGCATTCCAGCGGTCCTGCGACAGACTGACGGGTTGTGAGCGGCACATGGCCTCATAGAGGCGGTCAGTGTCGTAGTTGAGGATGTACGTGTTCTTCTCGTTGGACAGGCCCGACGTGTCGGTCTCGGTGGTGACGGCCAGCCAGCTCCCGCCCGAGGACAGCCGGACGGATGCCGCGCTCTCCAGAGTGGCGAACTCCGGGGTCGCCCAGTGGCCGTCGCGGCCCAGGGACCAGATGCGGTAGGGGCTGCCGGTGATGGCGTGACGGCCGTCGGCGGTGACAGCGAGGGACGTGATGGCGCGGTCAAGGCGTACGGTCTCGCGCTTCTTCCTCGGCTTACGGGGATCGGAGACGTCCCAGAACTCGATCGTGCCGTCGGCGACCGCGGTTGCGAGTTCGTCTTGCCCGGCGGGGAAGTAGCTGTCGGGAGCGGCCGGGATCCGCTTCCCTTCGACCGGACGGCCCGGTTGGGGTAGGTCGTACAGCCGGATCGTGTCGCCGCTCTCCTCGGTGATGAGCAGTTTCGACACATCGTCGTACATCGCGCCCTGGCGCAGCGCCGCGTCCTCGATCACGTCGCCCATGCGGGGATGGGCAGGGTCGGAAACGTCCCAGAACCGCAAGTGCCATTCGCTTTCGACGGTCACGACGGTCTGCGGGCCCGCGAACCAGAGACTTCCCGTGTCGAAGAGCCCGCCCTTCGCCTGCGCGGGGATGTCGGCCCGGCGTACCGGCTTCGCGGGGTCGTGGATGTCCCACAGGGCGATGGCCGGCTCCTCCCTCGAACCCACGGCCAGCAGCCGGCCGTCGGGACTGACGGTGATGTGCGAGACGTCGGCGGTGTACCGGATGCTCGCGCTTCGGCGCGGCGGGCCCTGGGCCCCGAACCGCCAGAGCTGGAGGGTGTGATCCATTCCTCCAACCCAGTGGTGGGCCAGCAGGACCGGGTCGCCGTCCCGGCCGGTCAGGAACCAGTTCGCGTCCCAGTCCTTCGGGAGGGTGTAGCGCGGCTTCGGCGAGCCGTTGTTGCCGATGGTCCAGATCCGGGTGCTCTTCGAGACGTCCGGGCCGTCCTCCTTGGTGATGAGGAGCCTGCCGTCGGCGCTTATGGGGCCCGTGCCCGCCACGTCGTGCACGGGCAGGTAGCCGGGGAGCGCGGGCGCCCCGGCGCGTTCGGTCCACAGCCGGATCTCGCCGCTGACCTCACCGGCGGCCAGGTAGCGGCCGTCGGGGCTGTAGGCGACCGACTGGACCGGCTGCCCGGCGGACAGCACGCCGAGTTCCGGCTTGATCTGCGCCAGCTCGGCCGCCTTGGCTGTCGCGCTGAGCCGTCGTACACCGTCCTCGCGGTCCGCCCCGGCGAGGAACCTGCCGTCCGGGCTGAAGGCGAGCTGCGGCATGCCGTCATAGCCGCCCCACCTGTCCCTGTAGTCCTCGACCGACACCCGCCGCAGCTCCCGCCCGTCCACCACCTTCCACCAGGCCGTCACCCCCTCACCGCCGTTCGAGACAACCAGATCGCGGCGCGGGTGGGCAGCGAGGGACGTGACCGAGTCGGCCCGCTCGGTGTCGCGCACGACGGGCCGGCCGGGGTCGGTCAGGTCCCACAGTCGCACCTGGGCGGGGTGCCCGTCCGCACCCGGCCCGTTGCCGTTGCCGGTGATCAGGTGGTGTCCGTCGCGGGTGAACGCCAGCGAGATCAGCTCGGCTTCGGCCACCGTGCGCTGCGCACGCAGCGCCGGGCGCGCCGGGTCGGAGACGTCCCACAGCCGCAGTCGGCCCTTGTCACTGCCGGCCGCCAGGGTCCGGCCGTCCCCGCTGAACGCCACGCTGAACGTTGTCCTGCTCTCCTCGACCGGCAGATGCGCCAGCCGCTTGGGCCGCTCCGGGTCCACGATGTTCCACAGGGTCAGTTCCGTACCCGTCTGCGCGGCGAGCAGCGGCTCGCGGGGGTGGTGGGCGAGGGCAGGTCGTCCCTTCACCTGGAAGCGGCCGCCCTCGGCCGGCCGCCCGGGATCGGACAAGTTCCACAGCTGCACCCGGCCGTCCCGGTGGCTGGCGGCCAGCGCCTTGCCGTCCGGGCGGTAGGCGAGGTTCAGGACGGGCTCGCGGTGGGGCTCGGCGGGGGTGAGGTGGACGGGGGTCAAGGTGATTGCCGCCGCGTACAGGCTGGAGCGGGTCTCCGGGATCTCGGCAGTGCGGTACGCGGCCAGGCTGAGGCGCAGCGCCGTCCCCGGGTCGCGGTCGCGGATGCGGTCGGCGCGGGCTGCCAGCTCGCGGGCGATCAAGGCCCGCTCCCGGCTCGCTGCCTGCCCGTTCTCGTGGACCGCCCAGCCCGCCAGGGAGGCCGCCACTAGGGTCAGCACCGACAGCACGGAGACCCACGCCCGGACGGCCCGGCGTCGGCGCCGCTCGGCGGCGTAGCTCGCGGCGACGAAGTCGCGGACCACCTGCCGTACGGGCGCCGCAGCGGCGGTCTGGGCGGCGGCCAGCTCACGTGCCTCCCACAGGTCCAAGCCCCGCCACAGGCCGCTGGGCCCGCGTCCGCCGTCGTCCCAGCCCTCCGCCGCGGCCGTCAGCCGCCGCAGTCGCAGCAGATCGCTGCGGACCTCCTCGATCCAGCCGGTCAGCCGCTCCCACGCGTGCAGCAGCGAGTCGTGCCCGAGCTGTGCCCCGCCGTCCTCGTCCATCACGATGAGATGGACGTCGGCAAGGAGCCGCAGGAGGTCCTGCGTGTCAGCCAGTTCCTCGCGCGGTGCCCTGCGGCGTACCAGCCGGCCCTCGCCGTCGGCGACCTGCACCATGGCGAGCATGAGGACACGCAGCCGCTGTCGGCCGTCCTCGTCGAGGCCGTCGTGGATCCGGTCGGCGGCGCGGGCGACCGCGTCGCGGATGCCGCCCGCCTGCTGGTACGCGGCGTAGGTGAGCGTCGTGCCGCGTCGCCGCAGCCATATCTCCTGGAGGACGTACGCCAGATACGGCAGGGCCGCCGCGTCGCCGGTTCGTCCGCCGCGCCGTTCCTCGTTCACCTCACGCAGCAGGATGCGCGGGACACCCGCCTCCCACTCCAGTCCGGCGTAGCGGGCGGGCTCAACGATGGTCGCCTCGATCTCGTCGTCGTTCAGTGCGGACACGACGAAGTGGTCGCGTTCCGCGAACGGGGCGAGATGCGGGTCGCCGAGGACGTCGCCGTGGTAGTCGGCGCGCAGCGCCAGCACGACGCGCGGGCCGTCGGTCGCGGTCAGCGCGGCGGCGAACCGGCCGCGCTCGGCCTCGTCCGCGCCGTGCGTGAAGTACTGCTCCAGCTGGTCGACGACCAGGACCCCAGGCACCGGCCCGCCACGCACCCCGGACCCCGCGCTGGTGAAACGTCCCCGTTCCAGATCGCGCATGACCTCGTCGACCGAGCGGCCCACCGCCTGCGCCCACGCCTCGGCGAGCCGCCGAAACGGCCGCGCTCCGGGTGTGGGCAGCAGGCACACCGGTCCCAGTCCAGCGCGGTGTGCCGCCACGCTCAGCCCGGCGCGCAGCAGCGATGACTTGCCGACGCCGGAGTTGCCGATGAGCACCAACGGTTCCCCCGGCCGGGTCCCGGCGACCCTGGCCAGCAGTCGCTCCGTCATCTCCTTGCGGCCGAAGAAGAGGTGGTGCTGTTCGGGCAGGAACGGGCGCAGACCCGGGTACGGGCACACCGCGTCCGCATCGTCGTCCGGCGCCGACGGGGTGTCCGGAGCGGGGTGCGCGGGATAGCGGCGGTTGGCGGTGAGGACCAGCTCGGCCATGCGGGCGGTGCCGCTGCCGTAGGGGCGGGCCGCCTCGCCCTGGAGCTGCTGGTCGAGCAGGCGGTAGACCCCGCCGAGCGTCAGCAGGCGGGGGGCCCCCGCGTCGCCCTCCCGCAGCAGCTTCAGCAGATGGCCTGTGAACAGGGTGTACTCGGCGCCCTCGGGGGCGTAGGCGAGGGTGTTGCGCTGGGCTGATCCAAGCAGATAGCTGCCCTGGGGGCGGGACGCGCCGAACGGGTCCGGGGCGGGGGCGCGGTCGGGCTCCCGAGCGTTCCCGGCGAAGCAGCAGTCGAGGATCAGCACCGGGTCCGCGGTGGCATCGCCGAGGTAGCGCTCGATCTCCGCGTAGGGCACCGCGTGGGCGGTGTCCGTGAGGGACTTCGTTGCGGCCGTCGCGAGATACAGCCGTCCGCCGGGCCCGCGCAGACCGTGGCCGACGAAGCAGAAGACGACGATGCCGCTCTCGGGCCGCTCCTCGGTGGGCGCCGCCCGGTCGGCGGCCTGCGCCAGCGCCTCCAGCACCTCGCTGGGTGACACGGGGTCCGTCAGCACGCGGACCCGGTCGCCCATGCCGCAGTCGCTGCGCAACGTCTCGGCAAGCGCCTGAGCCGAGGGCACGGCTGCGGGCAGATCGTGCAGCCGGTCTCCCGGGTAGCGGCCTGTGCCGACCACCACCGCGTGGCAGCCGGGCCCGGTCAGATCTGGCCCCCTCCCTAACGGCATCGTCAGTGCGCCCCCTTGGCCCGGCGCGTGCCGTCCCCGTCCGCCCTGCGGGAACCGTCCTCGTCGGCCTGCCAAGTGCCGTCCCCGCTGGACGCTTCGAGCTCGCATGTGCCCAGCGCGTGTGGCTCTCGCCCGGCCTCTTGAGCCGATGGCTCTCGCAGGGCCTCCGCCACTCGCTGGGCCAGCTCGCCGGTGCCCTCCGCGGTCAGCGGCCGGACCTTCTCGGAGGCGACCACCAGCTGGGTGCCGTCAGGCCGGTTGATGGTGACGGTCACATTGCTGCGCCGGTTCTGCAGCCAGACGACGAGGGCGGCGCCAGCCACCGCGGTGGGCCCGCCGGGGGCGAGTAGCAGGGTCAGCAGCTCGCTCCAGGCGCCGCCCATCGCTCCCGCAGGGGCGCTGTCCGCGAGGTCGCGCTGCACGAGTCCGCGCAGTTCGGGCTCCTGGCGCAGCCAGTCGTACAGCTCGTCCGTGGCGCTCCCGTGGTCGCCGGTCTCCGCCTGAACGCCGAGTGTGAAACGCACCCCCGCTCCTCCCTCGGCACGTCGCCGTCGTGCCGCTCATCCGTCCCTGCCCCAACTTCCCTTACCCACCCGCCGGTTCCACGCACATCACAGTCACAGCACGGCGAAGCCGAGGGGCGTTGCCCCGCCGGCAGCAGACGGGTGCGCTCGCTGTCGAGGTCGACGACGGGAAAGCCGCTGGTGACGTCCGCGGTGAAGCCGTCCGGGGAGACGGCGACGTCCTTGTGCGGGCCGTCGAGCGGGAGGACGTTCCCGCGACGTCCGGGGTGTGGACGGTCAGGGACGGGCCGTAGTCGGAGCACGGGTCGACAGGACCGGTGCCGATGACTAGGTCTGTCTCTTTGGTCAACGTCGGGTCCAGAAGATGAGGATGCCAGCGAGGTGGAGTGCGGCCTGGTAGGCGATGGCGAGTTTGTCGGTTCGTGTGGCCAGGCCGAGCCACTGCTTGGGGCTGTCGATGCACCGCTCGACGGTATTGCGCTATTTGTAGGCCTGGGTGTCGAAGCTGGGCTGGCGTCCGCCGTCGCGGCCTCGCCGTAGGCGGTGGCCGATCTGGTCGGACGGCTGCGGAATGACTGCGCGGATGTCCCGGCGCCGCAGGTGGCTGCGGATGGCGCGCGAGGAGTACGCGCGGTCGGCGAGAACAGCGACGGGTCGGGTCCGTGGCCTGCCCGGGCCATTGCGGGGCACGCGGATGCGGCACATCACCGTCTCGAAGGCGGGTCCGTCACCGGCCTGGCCCGCAGTGACGGTGAAGGCCAGAGGCTGTGCACAGCCGTCCGCTGCGAGATGGACCTTGGTGCTCAGTCCGCCGCGAGAGCCTCCGAGCGCGTGGTCGGCGGGCTCGCTGGATCGGGCCGCCCCCCTGGCGCGCTCCGGCGGCGTGTTGGTGGGCACGGACGCCGGTGGCGGTGGCACGAGCCGAGCTCGTCGGAGGTCTCGCCAGGGCGAGCTGGTGCGGTACTTCCACGCGATGGCCTTGAGGGTGCGCGACGATCGGCCCACCGCCGTCCGCGGACCGGATCGGCCGGCATCAGCGGCGCGATCCGGCCCCACATCGCACCAGTGATCACTAACCGGACAGACACATCCGATCAGCCGATCAACCCATCAAAGAGACATGCGCTGGGCCGTCATCAAGGACACCGCGCATGCGTGTCCGCCCCGACCAGGCGGCTGGCAGACCCTCCAGTTCGATCAAGGACTATGGGAGGACGACTACCTGTCCGCCCTAGGTGGGCTGTTCTGGCATGGCCACCAACCGGGTGGGGGCGTCGGCGGTGCCGCCGCGTTGTGCCGTCACGGTGATGTGGCAATGCCGGGGACGTCGGTGGGGGAGAGGTCGGTGCGGGCGCGGTGGAGGCGTGCGGGGTGGCGCCACCGGCCGCCAGCGTCGCGGGCCATCTTGCGGCGGCCTCCTGTACGGCTGAGGGCGTTGATGAGCTCTTGCCGGCTCATCTTCGACCGGCCGGGGAGGTCCTGCTCGGTGGCCCGCTCGTACAGCTCTGCCTTGCTCAGCTGCCGCAGCTCGTCCTTGGTAGCCACCCAACGAGGCCTTGCCGAGCAGCCGCGTACGCTGGTCCGTCAATGGGCCGACATAGACGGAGGGCGCATGGCGCCGGGCAGGGCTACGAAGAAGAACAGACGTCCCGCAGACCAGTATCAGCTGCCGCCGCACGTTGATCAGGCCCGCCAGGTGGTGAGCAGAGCCAGGGGATGGAAGCCACGTCCGAAGCTCCCGCAACGCCGCGTGATTCTGGCCGGTCTCGGCATGTCGCTCCTGTGCGCGGGGATGACAGCTGTCTTCTGGCTCCCATCGCAGTCATTGGTACGGGACCTGCGGTCCAGGGGAGTCACTTCTGCTGCCACCGTCGTCGGTGTGGACTCGAAGCCGAAGTACGTGAAGGTGCGCTTCGTAAGTGGCCCTCAGATGGGAGCCGAGATCAAGCTTTCGGACTACGCTGGGATGTATCCCGAGGCTCGCCCTGATGGGGCCATACTCGTCACGTATGACCCCGAGCAGCCGTCCCGGGCCCTCTCCCACGGTTGGGTGGAGAACCCGCCAGCGAACCTGCCGGCATACGGCACCTCGGCCCTCACCTTGGTGTGCCTGAGCCTCACAACGGCAGTGATAATCCGCCGCGTTCGCATCCTGCGTAGCTCCGGACCCGGCCCGCAGCCCGAGTCGCTGTCGGAAGATGCCTGACGCAGTGTTTTACAGTGGGGTCCGGCCACGAGGCTTCCCACACGACTCCTCGCAATTGACGATCCCGAGCCGGACACGGCGCCGCTGCGTACAGACGCCGAGATGACCGCCGTGCTCCGACACTTCCCCAGCCACATCCAACTCCAAGGCATCGAGGCCCCCGGCCGGGCCGGGGCGCGAGGGTCGGCCGCCAGTCGGGAGCGACCGACGCCCAGCCTCAGGGCTGTGCCCCAGAGCCCTGTGGCGTAGGGGAACTCGTGCAGCACGTATCCATCCCGGCTTGCATCACTGCGTCAGGCCCGGCGCCGGCCCGACGACGGGCAACTGGCAGGCGGTGACGACGTCGTGAGTTTCCCAAGCGAGGACGACCTCGTCCGCGCCCTCAGCCGCGGCGATGCTCGCGAGTTCCGGATTCCGGTGAGTGCGTCCTCGTCGACCTTGAGCGGGCGTACCCAGATCCTCCCGACCAACTCGCTAGCACCACGGCATGGGGGCCGGGCGGGGCATGATCCCCCCCGCCCAGTCCTGTGGTGTACGCCTCGCACACCACCAGTGCCCGGGCAGCCGGCATGGCAGCCGCCCAGCGGCTGCTCAATGAGCACGGCGCGTTCCTCGACGACCTGGAGAACAGCTGGACGCCCCGTACGACCAGCAGCCGGGCGCCGCCGCGTGATCCTGCACGTCGACGAATCCTGGATCCTCGAGGTAGCTGAGCGGGCAGGGCACCGGGACCCGGCCGCTGACGACTACGGCGTGCCCATCGCCGCCGTCGCCCGCATGAGTATGTAGACGAGTTGCAGTCGCTGTTCCTCCAGCGACTCGAAGCCGTGAAGACGCCCCGTGGACACCATGAACTGCAGCCCCGGACGGTGACGCTGGCGAGCCCTCCATGTGAAACGCCGAACCGGCTCCGACCCCAGCACCGGCACCGACGCCAGATCGCGCACCGGCCAGACCACGTCGCCGCTGGAGAACCGCCACGTCGACGACCACCGCCGTGGCCGACCATCGCCCTGCACCAGCCGCTCGCGTACGGCGTCAGCGACGGAGTACGGGGCAATCAGCTGATCCAGCCCGCACCGATCCGACCGCACCACAGCCCGCGTAGCCACCGAACCAGCACAGCATCACGACAAGAAGCCCAAGGCGCACTTCGACGACATGCTCACAACCCGCAACCAGCTGATCAGGTCCGCACCCCTTCGGCACCCTGGCATGACTGAATGCGACCGCCAGCGACCGCGGGCAGGGCTGCATCTGGCCCCTTGCAGCTCCCCCGTGCCTCAGCCCGTCAATGCTGCTCGGGTTTCAAGACGCCAGATCACCGTTACGCCCACCTCACCGGGAGCGTCCGGTCCAATCGGTCACAACCATCAACCCAACGGACGCGCATAGCCATGGCACTAGCGCAGGCGGCGGATGGCTTGGGCCTCGGCCCGTTCCACAGCGCTGCGGCCATGTGTGTGCACCAGGGCCAGGTGGAACAGGGCGGGGGTGACCGGGGCCCAGCGACGGATGCGGTCCGGGCGCAGGAGGTGGCGAACCACGTCCGCCGGGCGGAACGGCACGTATTCGATGCTCTGGTGCTCCCACCGGTCCGCGACGCCGCGTGCGATGCGCGACCGCAGGGCCTCGCCGGTCAGGCCGGCGAGGTGTGCGGTGAAGTGGGCGCTCCACTGCCGGCGTTCGACGTCCAGGACGAAGGCCAGCATCGTGAGCGTGTACTCGTGCGGCTCCAGGGAGAGTTCCTCGCGCATGCCGCGCCGCGCGACGTCGTGCAGGTCGGGCGCGTTGCGGCCGGCCGAGTCGATGTGCCGGGAGAGGCCTTCGTTCACCGAGGAGCCCCACAGGCCGGGCCCGGAGCGGACGTGGTCGGCTCGTTGGCTGACGACGAGCAGGTGGTCGGCGGTGACCACGGCGATGTTGACGCCGAAGCTGCACTGCAGGAATGCGGGAGCGTCCAGGGGGCGGTCGGGGTCGAGGTAGCGCTCCCGCGGGGTGGTCCCGTCGGGCAGCCTGCGGTCGAGCTGCTGCGCAGCGAGGAAGGTGAAGTAGTCCGTGGGGCGCAGCTGCAGTCGGACGTCCGCGTGTTCCTCGAGCGTGGTGCGGGAGATCTCCAGGCCCTCGACGGCGTATCGGGGGCCGTTCCAGATGCGCACCCGGGTGCCGGATGTCTCGGCCTGCTGTTCCGCCGTCTCGATCTCCGCCCGCCACGGCACCATGTCGTCAGGCAGTGCCACCTCCCCTTCCAGCACCTGGACCCGGACCGACTCCGGCGCAATGGCCTGTTCGCCGTCCCCCTCGACGACGAGCGCCGACGTGTGCAGCGGCCCGACCGAAAAGGTCGTCCAGGTGGAGAGCGGGGAACCGCCCGGACGATACGTCAGGCTGCGCACCGCGGTGGCGGATCGGCGCCGGATCCTGAACCAGGCGTCTTGAAGGGGCTGTTGGAACAGTATCGCGAAGATCATGCCGAAGACGGCCCCGACTATCCCGTTGACAAGATCGATTCCGCTCACAGGCCCGCAGCGTATAGGGTCACCGGCTGCCGTGGCTTTCTCGCCTGCCCTCCGGTGGACGACATCCCCCCGGTGCACCGGCAGGGACCTGGCGCCTTTGGACGGGCGGTTCGTGCGCGCGGGTGCTGCCCCGGCCGGGATCCGGCTCGTACGATTCGGCGTCATGGCTGATCAGGGGTGGGGTGCGGAGTCAGAACGGTGGGTCTTCGGAGTAGCCACCTGTCCCGTCGGTCGCCCCCCAGGAATCACGTTCCGCTTTGAGACGGGCGTAGCGCTCGCGGGTTGCGATGTCGTCCGCGTTCTCCAGGTCGCTGGTGTCGTGGCCCCATGCCTTCATCGCAGCCAGGACGCGGTCTCGGTTGTAGCGGTCGGTGCTGGTGGCCAGCAGACGACGAGCGTGGCCGACCAGTTCGGCCCGGTGCGCGGTAAGTACCTGTGTCTGAACCTCAGGGCAGGAGACGGTGTGGACCGTTGTGCTGACGTGCGTGGTTGGCTGTGTCGCCTTCCGTGGATGCCGTTTCGACACGAGTTCGGGAGTCACTCGCCGGCCAGCCGCGTGATCAATGTTGATGGGATTGATGTCATGGGGTTGTGGCGCCGGGCCGAAGGATCGCACGCATGCGGAGGCCGTGCACGCGACGGCGAGCGTGGTCGCACGCTCGCACCGCTGTAGATTCCTTGCACGACCTGAGGAGATCTGCGATGCCCGACCGCCGCAAAGTTCTGTTCGTGACCGACCTCGCCTACCAAGCCCGGGGGCGGCGCTACTGCGACGAGGACATCTTCCTGACCTCCCGACTGCGGGACGCCTTCGACATCGCCCTGTGCCACCCGCTGGATGCCGCCGCGCTGGTGGACGGCTTCGACGGAGTCGTGGTTCGTAATAGCGGACCCGTGCTGCACTACCAGAAGGAGTACGACGCCTTCCGGGAACAGGCAACGACCCGCGGGACCCGGGTCTACAACCCGCTGTCGGGCCGGGGCGACATGGCGGGCAAGCAGTACTTGCTGGACCTGACGGCCGCCGGATACCCGGTCATCCCCACCATCGACAGGCCCGAAGACCTGCACCTGCTGCCCCAGGCGGGACAGTACGCGGTCAAGCCGAAGGCGGGCGCGGACTCCATCGGCCTGACCTTCGTCCCCGGAAGACAACTGGGCGAGCTCGCTTACGGCGACATCCTCGTC
>NZ_JBEOXI010000208.1:0-14609 GCF_040296465.1 Streptomyces sp. NPDC002130 | reverse complement strand
GCGTTGTGGACCGCGCCCCCCCCGCCCCCGTGCGTCCCCGGCGGACGGGGGGGCGGGTGTTCTAAACCCGGCGCCGCACCCGCCCCCTCCCTTCGGGTAGGGAAGGGAGGGGCCGGGCCGGCCTACCGTGTCGGTGTCGCCACCGGCGCCGGCGCGTAGCCGGTGGGCCGGGCCGTGAAGGTGCCGCGGCCCTGGGTGCGGCTGCGCAACCGGGTCGCGTAGCCGAACAGTTCGGCCAGCGGCACGGAAGCGGTGACGACGGCCGCACCGGCCCGGGTGACCGAACCGGTCACCCGGCCGCGCCGCGCGGCGAGATCGCCGAGCACACCGCCGACCGCGTCCTCGGGCACGGTGACCGTGACCTCGACGACCGGCTCCAGCAAAACCATCGCGCAGGCGCGCAGGGCTTCCCGGAGACCGAGCCGGCCGGCCGTGCGGAACGCCGTGTCCGAGGAGTCCTTCACATGGGTCGCCCCGTCGGTGAGCGTGACGCGCAGCCCGGTGACCGGATGTCCGCCGAGCGGCCCCTCGGCCAGGGCGTCACGGCAGCCGGCCTCGACCGCCCGGACGTACTCCTGCGGCACCCTCCCGCCGACCACGGCCGAGCGGAACGCGAACCCTCCCTCCTCGTACGGCTCCACGTCGAGGACGACATGGGCGAACTGCCCCGCCCCGCCGTCCTGCTTGACGTGCCGGAACACCAGACCGGACACGCCCCGGCCGACAGTCTCGCGGTGACTGACCCGGGGGCGGCCGACGTTGACCTCCAGCCCCAGCTCGCGCCGGAGCTTCTCCACCGCCACCTCCAGGTGCAGTTCGCCCATGCCGGACAGCACCGTCTGTCCGGTCTCCGGGTCGGTCCGCACGACCAGCGAGGGATCCTCGTCGGTCAGCCGCGCCAGCCCCGACGCGAGCCGGTCGGTGTCACCGGCCCGGCGGGACTCGATCGCGGCCGACACCACCGGCTCGGCCACACCGGGCGGTTCGAGGACGAGCGGCGTGTGCTGCGCGCACAGGGTCGAGCCGGCGCGGGCGGACTTCAGCCCGATCACGGCGACGATGTCCCCGGCGACCGCCCGGTCCAGCGGGGCGTGCCGGTCCGCCCGGACGCGCAGGATCCGCCCGATCCGCTCGGTGCGCCGCGCACTCGCGTCCCACAGGGTGTCTCCCTTCTCGATCGTGCCCGAGTAGACGCGCAGATAGGTCAGCCGTCCCGTCGAGGTGGCGTGCACCTTGAACGCGAGGGCGGCCACCGGTGCCGCGGGGTCGGCGGCCCGCTCCTGCTCCTCGCCCTCGTGCGTGCCCCTGACCGGCGGCACGTCCAGGGGCGACGGCAGATAGGCCACGACGGCGTCCAGCAGCGGCTCGACACCGCGGTTGCGGTACGCGGAGCCGCACAGCACGACCACGCCGCCACCGTCACGGGTCACCTCGCGCAAGGCCGAGACGAGGGTCCGCTCGCCCAGCGCGCCCGTGTCGCAGAACTCCTCCAGCGCGCCCGGGTGCAGTTCCGCCACGGCCTCCTCCAGCGACCGGCGGCGGGCCAGGGCCTCGCCCCGCAGGTCCTCGGGGACCGGCACGTCCTCGGCGGTGCCGTCGTCGGCCCACAGCAGTGCGCGCATACGCACCAGGTCGACAACGCCGGTGAAGGTGTCCTCCGCTCCGATCGGCAGCTGCACGGCCAGGGGCGCCGGGTGCAGTCGCTCCCTGATCGACGCCACTGCCGCGTCGAGGTCGGCTCCGGCACGGTCCATCTTGTTGACGAACGCGATCCGGGGTACGCCGTACCGGTCGGCCTGCCGCCACACCGACTCGCTCTGCGGCTCCACACCGGCGACCGCGTCGAACACGGCCACCGCACCGTCGAGCACGCGCAGGGCACGCTCCACCTCGTCGGCGAAGTCGACGTGCCCCGGGGTGTCGATGAGGTTGATCCGGTGACCGTCCCAGGCGCAGCTGACCGCCGCGGCGAAGATGGTGATGCCCCGGTCGCGCTCCTGCGGGTCGAAGTCGGTGACGGTGGTGCCGTCGTGGACCTCACCGCGCTTGTGAGTGGTGCCGGTGGCGAACAGGATCCGTTCGGTGACGGTGGTCTTGCCGGCGTCGACGTGGGCGAGGATGCCGAGGTTGCGGACGACGGAGAGCGGGTTCGGGTGGGTGCGCACGGCCCGGGGCCTTTCGGTGCGATCGGGAGAAGGGCAGCGCGATTCGCGGGCGATACGGGCAGTCGGCACCCGTACCTGACGTTACGTCAGTGTCTGCGGGTGTCCGAAGCGTTCGTCCCGGTCAGCCGGTGCCGCCGCGCAGCGGGCACCGGAACGACGAAGACACGAGGATCACCTCGTAGCGCGGCAGGGAGACGACGACAGCGGCGTGGTCACGCATGGCCGTCTCCCTTCGTTCGTCGCGACGATGCCCGGCGCTCGGTAGGCGGCGCCGGGTTCGTCCGTGAGTGTAGGGAGACTGGAGGGAAGGGAGCCAGGGATTATTCCGGCGGGGTGGGCGTGTCGTGCGTGCGGTACATCGCCTGGACGTCGAGTTCCAGTTGCACCGTCGGGCCGACGACCGCGATGCCCCGGGCCAGCATCGAACGCCAGTTGAGCGTGTAGTCCTCGCGGTGCAGTTCCGCCGTCGCCAGGGCCGCGCAGCGCAGCTCCTGGCCGTAGCCGCCGTTCACGGTGCCGAGGTACGTCGTGTCCAGGGCCACCGAGCGGCTGACGCCGTGCATCGTGAGAGAGCCCTGCAGCGTCCACTTGGTGCCGCCCCGGTAGGCGAAGCGGGCGCTGGTGAAGTCGATGTGCGGGAAGCGCTCGACGTCGAGGAAGTCGGCGGATCGCAGGTGGTTGTCGCGGGTGGTGTTGCCGGTGGTGATGCTGGAGGCGTCGATCCGGACGTGCACGCGGGAGTCGGCCATGTCCGGGGCGATCCGGATGCCGCCCTCGAAGCGTTCGAAGCGGCCGTGCACATGGGCCATCCCGACGTGCTTGGCGATGAAGCGGATGGCCGTGTGCGGCGGGTCGAAGAGCCAGGTTCCGGGCGTCGGCAACTGGAGCGCCTCGGCGGGCTGCAGCCAGACGCGCTCGGTGGCCGTCGGGGCGCCCGGGCCCGTCTCGATCGTCTCGCGGTGCGGCCGCAGGCCCTCCGCCGAGATGAGCAGGCTGTACCGGCCGGGCGGCAGCGCCGCGAGGAAGTATCCGTACGGATCGGTCGTGCCGCGGGCGGCGACACGGTGGGTGTCCAGGGCGGTGACGGTGACGTCCGCGGCCGCCAGGGGCGAGCCCATCGGGTCGACGACCTCGCGGGCCACGGCGCCCGCGCCGTCGGGAAGGGGGAGGGCGAGGCCCGCCGCTGCGGCGGAGGTGCTCTTGAGCCACCGGCGCCGGAGCAGTGCGAGGGCCATGGTGGTCACCTTTCTTCGGGTGTGCGGCCGTACGAGCGGCGACTCGGCGCACGTCGACGGCCGCACCTTGCTGCGGTCACACCCCCTTGTCGATCTTGACGGGCCGGGTTCGGGAACGGGTGTCTCAATACGAGACAGTCACGACCGTCCCCCGAAGAGGCGCGCGTGCTCGGCGGCCCACCCGGCGAAGGTGCGCGCCGGCCGGCCCGTGACCTTCTCCACGGTGCCCGAGACCGTACGGCCCACCTCGGGGGTGTTCCCGTACGCCATGAGCAGGAAGTCGATGACGTCCTCCGGGAGGCCCGCCGCCCGCCACTGCGCGAGAGCCTCTTCCTCGGTCAGCTCGACCAGGGTGATCTCCCGGCCGGCGGCCGCCGCGATCGTCTTCACCTTGTCGCCGACGGTGAGCACGACGGGCCCGGTGATCACGTACTCCTGGCCGCCGTGCCCCTCCTCCGTGAGCGCGACCGCGGCGACGGCGCCGATGTCACCCTCGTGGACCATCGCGCTCTGCCGGTCGACGAACGGCTCCCGCACCTCGCCCGAGGCCACGATCCCCTCAGCCCACTCCAGGGCGTTGGCCATGAACTCGACCGGCATGAGCACGGTCCAGTCCACGCCGTCGGCCGCGCGCACCGCGTCCTCCAGCGGGGTGGGGCCACCGCCGTGCAGCACGGTGACGCGACGGACACCGGCGGTGCGGGCGAGCTCCAGGATCCGGGGGCCGGTCTCCAGCGGGCTGAAGGCGGCGCCCCCGAAGGTGATCAGATGGAGGCCGGTGACGCCCTCCAGGGCCGGGGCCAGGCCGTCCGGCTCGGTCAGGTCGCCTTCGACGACCTCGACGCCTGTCGGGAACGAGGCCTTCCCGGCGTCACGTGTGAGAGCACGCACCTCGTGCCCCCGGTCGAGCAGTTCGGCGACGACCTGACGGCCGACGGTTCCGGTGGCGCCGGTGACGAGAATCCTCTGCGTCTGAGTCATGGCACGACCCTAGGAAGGATTGAGGTCACCTTCTGTCCGCAGTCTCAGGCGGCTCGGGGGCCGTGCGTGCGGTTCTCGATCGGGGGTCATCGTTGCGGCGGGCGCAGCGATGACACGTCGTCCGGAAGCAGCTCCGGATGGTACGCCGCCAGGGCCGCGCCGCCCAGCCACCAGCCGCGGTGGACCAGGGCACGGCACAGGCCCGGGTCGAGTCGGTCGAACACGGTGGGGACGAGGGCGAGATGGCGGCCGTCGTAGGCGGCGTCCTCGGGGAAGGCCGCGCGCCAGCGGCGCAGGGCGGCAGGGCCGTCCGCCGGGAAGTCGGTGGAGAGCTGGACGAGGATCCCGCGGCGGGCACCGCGCGGCGGTTCACCGTCCGGACCCGAGGCCCTCGCGCGCTCGAAGCGTTCGACGACGGCCCGGGTCCGCAGCGTGGTGCTCTGCCGGTACAGCAGCGAGTTCGCCCGCGCCAGATCCCGGACCACCGGGACGCGTCCGTAGACGCCGGGGCGCAGCAGGCCACCGGCGTTGAGGGCGCACAGGAAGGCGTGCCGGTAGCGGTCCGCGTCGATGGCCTCCAGACCGGTGTTGTCGTAGGTGCCGCCGTCGAGCAGCGCGGGCGGGTGGGTGGCGCACGGGAAGGGGGCCCGGTCGAGGACGACCGGCGGGAACGCGCCGGGCACCGCGGCGGAGGCGGACACGGCCCGGCTCAGCCGCAGCCGTGTGCCGGCCGTGGAGGCCAGACCGATGGTGTAGTCGCCGTACACGTCGCGTTCGAAGGTGAAGCGGGCACCGGTGGTCAGGTTGGCCGCGTTGACGATCCAGCGCACCTGCGGGTCCAGGCGCTCCAGTTCGGTCTCCCGCAGGAACCACTCGTCCAGACGCCCGGCCAGGAGATCCGTACGGGTCGAGGGGCCGATGGTCCGCCACAGGCCGCGGACGAGGGCATGTTTGAGGGAGCGGGAGGAGACGCGGTCGACGACCGGCTCGACGAGCAGCTCGTCGACGGCGCGTGCGGTGAAGTGCTCCCGCCGCAGCTCGGGCCAGGCGGTGGCGAGGCAGCCGTTGGCGACCGAACCGCCGGACACGGACGAGGAGTACCGCAGCCGGGAGAGCAGCCCGGTGTCGGCCAGCAGCCGCACGAAGCCCAGGGCGGCGAGGGTGGCGCGGAACCCACCGCCGGACAGGGCGAGCGCGACCGGGTGTGCGGTGGCGGGGGGTTCGGCGGGGCGGAGGGCGTCGCCGCAAGGGCGGGCCGTGAGGCCGGTACCGGCGGCGGGCGAGTCGACGGCCCACTGCGGTCGGGCGGCCGGCCCGGCGCCGGTCGGGGCCGTGGCCGGGGCGGAGGGGGCGGGGGCCTGCCGGGAGGTGGTCATGGCGGGTCTCCGATCGTGATCAGGAGCGCCTGCTCGGCGGGCGCCCGGACGTCGACGCCGAAGGCGCGGCCTTCGCTCAGACGTGCCAGTTCCTCCTCGGCGAACGGGATGTGGTTGGTCAGGTGGACGGTGTACGCGTCGTCCGGCGCCCGGGACTCGACGAGCCAGCGCAGGGTGTCCTCGCTGGGGTGGTGGTGGCGGATGCCGTCGGCGGATATGACGTAGTGGTCGGCCCGCACCTGCTCGAAGAAGTCGGCTTCGACGTTGCGGTCACTGCCGTGGTGCGGCAGTTTCAGCAGGTCGACGTGGAGGGGTTCCGAGTCGTCGAGCAGGCCCAGTGCGCGCAGTCCGGACAGGACGCGGTCGCCGCGGGCGTCCCCGGTGAGCAGGGCGGTGCGGCCCGCGTGGCGCAGCAGCAGGACGATGCTGGAGAGGTTCGGCACCGACCCGTCGGTGTATCCCGCGGTGATGACGTCGGGATCGCCGCGCTGTTTCGCCTTGCGCCACCGTTCCTCCAGTTCCTCCAGCGCCTTTTCGTCCGGCGCGACGACCGTGACGTCCAGGTCGTCGAGGACGGTCTCGGCGCCCTCGGTGAGCGGGCCGCCGAACGGGGCGTTGCCGTCCAGGTGCAGTGCGGTGGCCGCGTTGCGGATGTTGCGCCCCTGGCGGTAACTCGCCCCGACCGCCGCGTCGGTGGCGGCACGTTCGACCAGTGGCCGGACGGAGGCGCTCAGCCCGGGGGTGCGCCGGTCGACGAGTTCCTCCACGGAGTTGAACCACAGGGTGTCCACCGCGTACGGCAGGGCGTCGCCGTCCTGCTGGGCCTGCCGCATGTCGCGGAGGAGCCGGTCGAGCCCGTCGGCGTGGTCGTCGTCGACGTGGGAGAGGCACACGACGTCGAGGTGGGGCGGGTCGTCGCCGTCCGGGCCGCCGAGCTGCCGCAGCCGGCCCCGGAGCGTGGCCCGGTAGACGCCGCCGGGGCCGCCGTCGACGAGCATGACCCGCTCGTGGGGTGTGCCCCAGTGGACGAGGAAGCAGTCGCCGTGGTGGGCGTCGAGGAATTCGAAGGTGAACATGCCGGCTCCTGGCGGATGGACCGATCGTCAGACGGACTGGATGGCGCGCAGCACGTCGACGAGCCCGTGGCCCTGGAAGTGGCGTTCGCGAGCCAGGTCCGTCGCGGTGGCGCAGAGGATCTCCTTCACGCGTTCAGGGCGGCCGAGCAACTCCCGGTGGCGGGCCAGCAGCATGGCCGCGGCTCCGCTGACATGGGCCGCCGCCTGGCTGGTGCCGTGCATGGCGGCGATGCCCTCGCCGGGGATGGGGCCGTCGATGTCCTCTCCCGGTGCCACCAGGTCGGGCTTGGGCCGGCCGTCGCCGGTGGGGCCCCGGCTGGAGAAGTAGCTGACGCCGTGGCGGTGGGGGTTGCTGCGGTGGGTGGAGCCGACGGTGATGACGGACTCCGCGTTTCCGGGGTCGGAGATGCTGATGTTCCGGTAGTCGGCGCCCATGGTGCGCGCGGTGCCGGCGAATCCCGCGTTGCCGGCCGCGGTGACGACCACGACGCCGGACCGCGTCAGGCGGTCGCACTCGACGCACACGGGGGTCCATCCGGTGGAGTGGCTGGCGACGTCGTGCGGGACCGACAGGCTGATGTTGACCCCGGCGATGATGAACCGGCCCGCCTGCTCGTTGATGTGACGGATCGCCTGCAGCGCGGTGACGATGGAGAACTCGTCGCCACCGCCGTCGTCGTCGAGGACCCGGACGTCGTAGAGCCGGATGCGCGGGCAGACGCCGCGGAAGTCCAGCTCCGGCCACCAGCCGCCGATGATGCCGGCGATGTGGGTGCCGTGCTGGTCGCCGGGCGGTGGCCGTGCGGGCTGCTTCGGGGAGGGGGTGGTCTCGACAGAGGGCAGGGCGGCCGCCCAGTTGACGAGGCCGCCCACGAGCACGGCGGCGGAGAGTTTCTCCCGTACACCGGTGAAGTCGAAGGAGCGGGCGATACGCGTCTCGAGCCGCTGCGGCGTCGGGCCTGTGGTGTCCCAGTCGTGGAAGGCGGGGTGGCGCGGGTCGATGCCGCTGTCGACCACGGCCCAGCCGATGGAGGCGGTGTCGACCGAGAAAACCTGCTCCGCCGCGTCGGCTTTGATCGTCCGGCGGGACCGTACGACTGCTCCGGTCGCGGGCCGGTTCGTGGTCACGGAGACGACCGGGTACTTCTGTCTCCGGTCGGCCACCCGCCCGACGGGTGCGTGGGGCCGGCGCACGGGGCCGGTGTCCACGACGACGGCGTCCAGCATGTCGACCAGCACGCCGGTCACGGCCTGTTCCCGCGCCTCGCCCCGGCCCAGGTCCGGCCTCGCGTTCCGCACGACGCGGTGCAGCAGCCTCAGCAGCCAGGTGACGTGACGGCCGCGTTCCTGCCGGCGCTCCATGCTGTCGTGGATCTCGCTGGTGGCGGGTGTCCTGACGTGCCCGGCGAGAGCTGCTTCGACGCCTTGGGTCCCGCCGTCGCGGGCGATTTGGTGGGCGACCCGCACCGCACCGGCCAGACTGGTCAGGGGCAGGACGTCGCTGACGAGTTCCTTCAGGGTCAGCTGCGCCGCCACGAAACTGCCGGCGGCGATCGGACGGCACTTCTCCATCAGCCCGCGGCTCTGGAAACGCTCCAGCACCTGCTCGACGCCGTACTCCTCACGGATCGCGAGAATCAGGTCCTGCCGCGCCCGCTCTCCCGTCCGGACCACGGCCCCCGGGCCGTCGGCGTCCTCCCGCGAGGACGGCGGCCGGGCGAACGCCAGCCACACGTCGAAGTGGACGGGGCAGTAGGTGGCCCACAGGACAGGTACGGGACCGTCCCCGTAGAACACCGCTGAGAGGTCGGCTCGGTCCATGTGGACTCCCGGTGCGCGTGCGTGCGGTCCTGCGCAAGGCGGTGGGAGACGGCGACAGCGGCCGGAGGGCCTGTTCTCATCTTCCGCCCTGGTCAGGGACGCCGCAACCGCGCGCTCACGGCTGGTACGGGCCTGCCCGCCGGCGGGGACGCCTATGCCGTTGAGGGCGGGCCGCCTTCGTACGCCGCGAGCAGCACACCTCGAACCCCCTCCGCCGTCACCTCGCGCGGGTTGGCGTACGGCTCGCCCGCGGCCCGGGTCGCCGCCGGAGTGAGGTCGGCCTCCGTGAGGCCGAGTTCGGCGAGGGAGCGCGGGGCACCGAGACGGCCGGCCAAATCCCACAGGGCTCGGGGCACGTCGTCGGTGCCGAGGGCGCGGCGCAGTACGGTCAACGCCCGCGGGGCGGCGGGGGCGTTGTGGGCGAGGGCGTAGGGCAGGACGACGGTGTGGGTCTCGGCGTGGGGCAGGCCGTAGGTGCCGCCGAGGACATGGCACAGCTTGTGGTGCAGGCCCATGGTCGTCGCGCCGAGGCACGCGCCGCACAGCCATGCCGCGTACAGTGCGCGGCTGCGCGCGTCGAGGTTCTCCGGGTCGACGGCCAGCCGCGGCAGCGCCTCGGTCATCGCCCGGACGCCCTCCTCGGCCATGACCGTCACCAGCGGTGAGGCGTCTGGGGCGTACAGCGCCTCGACGGCGTGCGCGAGTGCGTTGATCCCGCTGGTCACGGTCAGCTGCACGGGCAGGGAGAGGGTGAGCCGGGGGTCGTAGACGACGCTGCGGGGCTGGACGACCGGGTCGCGGCCGGTGCGTTTGGTGCCGTGCTCGGTCAGGCCCCAGACCGGGGTCATCTCGGAGCCCGAGTAGGTCGACGGTACGGCGATCAGCGGCAGTCCGGTGCGCAGGGCGATCGCCTTGCCGAGCCCGATCGCGGAGCCGCCGCCGACCGCTACGCATCCGTCCGCCCCGGCCGCCCGGACGGCCGCGACGGCCCGGTCCGCGTCCTCGACGGGCACGTGCATCCGGGCCTCGGCGTGCAGCCCGGCGCAGCTGTCGCCGAGCGCGTCCGCGACCGCCCGCGCCACCTGTTCGCCCCGGCGGCCGGACACCACGAGCAGCCGCCTCAGACCCAGGCGCCCCGCCTCGCCCGGGGTCGCGGTGACGGCCGCGCCGGGCCGGAACACCACCCGGACGGGCCGGGTTTCGTAGCTGAACTCGTCCTGGAACGTCATGCGGCCCGCTCCAGTACGAGGTCGAAGCCGGCATGCCGGAACGGGTTCTCCACGCCGAACTCCCGGGCCAGCGCCGGGTCGTCGGTCTCCGTGAAGTCCTGGACGAGGCTCTGCTTCACGGCGAACACCGCGTCGGAGTCGAGGTAGTCGCCGCCGGCCACGAAGATGTGCGTGGTGACGGGCGTGTGGCCCTCGGCCGCGGCGATGAAGTGGATGTGCGCGGGGCGGTAGGGGTGCCGCCCGGTCGCGCGCAGCAGCCCACCCACGGGACCGTCGGTGGGGATCGGGTACGCCGCCGGGACGCAGGTGCGGAACCAGAAGCGGCCCTCGGTGTCGGCGGTGAACAGCCCGCGTCCGTTGCCCGCGGGCTGGACGCCGGGCTGCTGGACGTCGTAGTGGCCCCGGTCGTCGGCCTGCCAGACGTCGACGACGGCGCCGGGCAGCGGGGTGCCGTCCGCGGACCGCACCCGGCCACTGACCACGCACTTCTCACCCCGGCCCACCAGGTCGATGTCGTCGCCGAGCGCGCGCGGCGGCGACTCGGTCATGTGGAAGGGGCCCAGCACGGTCGACTCGGTGACCCCTGCCGCGTGATCGCCGTTCAGGGTCTCCACCAGCATGGACAGGCCCAGTACGTCCGACAGCAGGATGAACTCCTGCCGGGTGTCGGTGCAGGCCTGGCCGGTCGCCGTCAGGAAGGCGATCGCCCGCTCCCACTCCTCCTGGGTGAGACGGCTCTCGCGCGCGAAGTCGTGCAGATGGCGGACGAGGCCGGTGAGCAGTTCACGCAGCCGCGGGTCGGCGGTCCCGCGCAGGCTGGCGAGAGCCTGCTCGGTGACGCCGGCCCTGGTCCCGTCGGTGGTCATCCCGGCTCCTCGTCTCGACGTCCGCTTCTTCCATGATGGCGCGCTCACCCGTGCCCGAGGATCCGCCGTAGCGCGTCCGCGAGCAGTTCCCCGGCGGTCGGAGCGGCGCAGGCGTGACGGAAGGCGACGAAGCCGTCCGGGCGGACGAGGAGGGCGCCCGCGTCGGAGGTTTCGCGCAGGCGTGCCCAGTCGCCGTAGGGGTCCTCGTACTCCTGGCCGGGCCCGATCACCACGGTGGCGATCTCGATGTCCTGGGCCGAGGCCGCCCGCACCCAGTCCTCGCCTCCAATGCCGGTCAGCAGGGTGAAGCGGCCCCGGCCGACGGTGTCGAGGGTGGAGAGCGTGCGGGTGCCACGGGTGATCCAGGCGTGCGGGAGCCGGGCACCGGGCCGGGTGGACGGCTGGTGGTGCAGTTCGGGGTCGCGGGGGAAGCCGGGGTCGGGCGTGCCGTCCGGGACGATCGCGGCGGAGCTCTCCGCGGGATAGCGCTGATTGAGGTCGACACCGTGTGCGTTGAACTCGTAGACCTTGAAGGCGATCGCCTCGCGCAGCTTCGCCCGCTGTTTCTCGGCGGCCTCGGTGGCGTCCTTGCGGGCGCCGATGTTGGCCCAGAGCTGCTCGGGGGTCTGCGGGGTGAGGCCGTCGAGGGCCTCGAAGACCGGGGCGGTCTCGCGGATGGACCGGTTGGCGCGGGTGACGATCTGCCGCCCGATGGGGGCGCGTTCGGCGGTGTAGCTGTCGAGCAGCCGGGGGTGGGCGGCGCCGTCGAGGACCAGCTTGAGCTTCCAGGCGAGGTTGTAGGCGTCCTGGATAGAGGTGTTGGAGCCGAGGCCGTTGGACGGCGGATGCCGGTGGACGGCGTCGCCGGCGCAGAAGACCCGGCCGTTCGCGTACGTCTGCGCGTACATCTCGTTGACGGTCCACGCCGAGGACGACGTGACGGTCACGGGGATGTCGTCGTCGCCCACGAGCTTGCGAACGATCGACTCGGCGTACTCGGTCGTCAGGTCGGGGGCGCCGGCGCTCACGTCGTAACCCCAGACGATCAGCCACTCGTTCCAGGGGCGCACGCAGCGCACCAGGCCCGCGCCGATGCCGCCGACCGTCGCGCCCGGGGCGAGGACCCAGTAGAGGGTGGAGGGGCGGTGAGCGGTGTACTTGCTCAGGTCCGCCTCGAAGACGATGTTGATGCTGCCGGCCACGCCCATCTGGCCGCCCATCGGCAGCCCGGCGTCCGCGGCGACCTTCGACCGTCCGCCGTCGGCGCCGATCAGGTACTTGGCGCGGATCTCGTACGTGTCCCCGCGCAGCCGGTCGCGGACGGTGGCGGTGACGCCGTCGGCGTCCTGGGTGTGGGAGAGGTACTCGTTCTCGAAGCGGAGCCGGGTGCCCCGGGCGACGGCCGCGTTCACGAGGACCGGCTCCATGAGGTGCTGCGGCATGTCGCACATGCGGGTGGGGCTGGCGAGTTCGTGTTCGGCCTGCACGAGCGGGTCGTTGCCCCAGGAGCGCACCCGGCCCAGTTCCTCTCCCGCCAGGCTGGTGCAGAACGTCGTGTTGCCCATCAGGTGCTGTGGGGTGGCCTGCGCGACGACCTCCTGCTCCACGCCGAGGTCGCGCAGCACCTCCATGGTGCGCTGGTTGGTGATGTGCGCACGGGGGGTGTCGGCGAGGCTCGCGTAGCGGGTCACCACGATGTTGGGGACGCCGTAGGTGCTCAGGGCCAGCGCGGCCGAGGCACCGGCCGGGCCGCTGCCCACGATGAGGACGTCGGTCTCGACGACGGTGGCCATGCGGCGCTCCTGCGAAAAGAAGGGGTCGGGCGGCGGATGCGGAACGTGCATGATCATGGGGTGCTCCGGACGGGCGCGGGTGTCTCATTACGAGACACCGGGTTGTCCACGAAGGGCGGCGCCGGTTCCTCATGAGGAGACACCGTGGAGGAGGCGAAGGGCGGAACCGGGACCCGCGGTTGTTTCCTGTTCAACCGAACCCGCTACGGTGGGCCGTGCCGTGACCACCACAGACCCCTCCCCCGCAGCCACCGCCCGGCCCTCGCTGCGCCTCGCCCGCGAGCGGTTCCTGTCGGGGCGTCCGCTGCCCCGGGGCGTGCCGGAGGAGGTCGTCGCGGCGTGGCGGCGGGCCCGGTTCTTCGGCGTGCCGCACGACTTGGCGGAGCCTGCGGCCCGTCCCCCGCTCGCCGGGGAGCCGACGCTGCTCGGCGCCGCCCGGCCGGTGCTCGACCGGATCGTCCCCGCGCTGGGCGTGGGCGGGGAGCTGCTCGTCCTGACCGACGAGCGGCTGCGCGTGCTGTGGACCGCGGGGAACGCACCGCTGTTCGGCGCGTGCCCCGTCCTGTCGGAGCAGGAGGTCGGCAACAACAGCGCGGCGCAAGCCGTACGCGCCCGGGGCCGGGCCGAGGTGCACGGGCCCGAACACTTCCTCGACCGGTGGCAGGACGTGTCCGCGGTCAGCGTCCCGGTGCTCGGGCCGGAGAACGGGCAGGTGCTGGGCACCCTGACTGTCGTGACACAGCTGTGTGCCACGGGAGCGCCGCACCCGCAGGCGGCCTTCGCCGAGGCGACGGTTGCGGCGATCGAGACGGAGCTGCGGGCACGGGCCGGGTGGGACGAGCGGGTGTTGCTGGACGCCTATGTGCGGGCGGCGCGGGGGCCGGACCGGGCCGTGGCGGCACTCGACGGCCGCAACAGGCTGGTCAGCGAGGCGGCCCAGCGGCTGCTGACGCCCGAGGTGCTCGGGGTGCTGGAGCGTACGGCGGTCGGCGCGTGGGACACGGACGTCACGGGCTTCGCGGAGTTGCCTGAAGGAGCCGGGTGCACCGCGCGCGTCACTCCGGTGCGGGTGGACGGCAGGACCATCGGGATCGTGGCCGCCCTGGAACCGCTCGACGATCCGGCGCCCAAGGCCTCGGCCTCGGTCTCGTCCCCGCCGGTCGCCCTGACCGGCTCCTCGGTCCCCTGGCGGCACACCGTCGGGCATGCCGTCGAACTGGCCCGCTCCCGGGAGCCCCTGCTGCTCACCGGCGAGCGCGGTACGGGCAAGTCCGCGCTGGCGCGGGAGTTGCTCGGGCCGGGCCCCGTCCAGGTCGCCGACGCGGCGCGGGACACCGGCCTCGACCAGATCCTGACCTCGTGGCACTCCGATCGCCCCCTCCTGCTCCGTCACGCCGAGCGCCTCGCGCAGCCCGGCGTGGCCGCGCTCAACTCCCTGCTCGACCAGCACCCGGACACCCGGCTGCTGATCACCTACACACCCGGCGCGCCCGCCGGACCCTGTCTGCAGCGCCTGCTGGACAAACTGTCCGCCCGCTCGGTGACCCTGCCTCCGCTACGGGAACGTGCCGAGGACATACGGGAACTCCTGCCGGCCTTCACCCCTCGCCCGGCGCCCGGGCAGCCGCCGCTGACCTGGAGTCTGGACGCTCTGCGCGCGCTGGAGCGGCACCCGTGGCCCGGCAACGTCACCGAGCTGGCCCATGTCGTACGGGCTCTCGCGGAGCACCGGCGGATGTCCGGGCCTGTCCGCCGCTCGGAGCTGCCGGACGCCGTCCGGGAAGGACCGGCCGCTCGTCCGCTCAGCCCGATGGAGCATGCCGAGCGGGCCGCGATCCTGGAGGCGCTGCGCCGACATGGCGGCAACAAGGCTCGCGCGGCGACCGCGCTGGGGATCGGCCGGGCGACGCTGTACCGCAAGCTGCGGGGGTACCGGCGCTGATCCTGGGTGATGGGGGTCATGCACAACAGCTCGGGCGGGTCGAGAAGATCTCGACCCGCCCGAGCTGGTCTGTGTCCGAGGGGGGACTTGAACCCCCACGCCCGATAAAGGGCACTAGCACCTCA
>NZ_JBEOXI010000207.1:0-14658 GCF_040296465.1 Streptomyces sp. NPDC002130 | reverse complement strand
AGATCCCGGTGCGCTACGACGGTCCGGACCTGGGTGACGTCGCCGCGCACTGGGGCGTGCCGGAGAGTGAGGTCGCCGGCATCCACGCGGAGACGGAGTTCCGGGTCGCCTTCTGCGGCTTCGCACCCGGCTTCGGCTACCTCACCGGGCTGCCGCCGCGTTACGACGTCCCCCGCCGGGCCACCCCACGCACGGCCGTCCCTGCGGGCTCGCTGGCGCTGGCGGGTCCGTACACGGGCGTGTACCCGCGCTCCTCACCGGGCGGCTGGCAGCTGATCGGCACGACGGACATCGTCCTGTGGGACCACGCGCGCGTGCCGGCCGCGCTGCTGTCGCCGGGCACGCGCGTGCGGTTCGTCCCCGGGGCGGGGTCATGACGGACCGAGCATTCGCCGTCGTCCGGGCCGGGGCCCTCACGACCGTGCAGGACGCGGGCCGTCCCGGCCATGCCCATCTCGGCGTTCCCCGCTCCGGGACACTGGACCGGCCCGCCGCGGACCTCGCCAACCGGCTCGTCGGCAATCCGCCGGGGGCGGCCGTGCTGGAGACGACCCTCAACGGCTGTGCCGTACGCCCCCGTTCGACCGTCACCGTGGCGGTCACGGGCGCGCCCTGCCGGGTCACGGTGGACGGGCGGCCGGTCGCCTGGGGTGCGCCGGTGCGTGTGACCGCGGGGGCCCTGCTGGACGTCGGGCCCGCGGTGTCGGGCGTGCGCGCGTACGTGGGGTTCGCCGGGGGCATCGCGGTCGAGCCGGTGCTCGGCAGCCGGTCGACGGACCTGCTGTCGGGGCTCGGCCCGCCCCCGCTCGCGGACGGGACGGTGCTGCCCCTGGGCCGGCCGGTGGGCACGCACGCGTGCGTGGACGTCGTCCCGCAGCCGGCGCCCCCGGCCGAGCTGGTGCTGCGGGTGACGCTCGGCCCGCGCGACGGCTGGTTCACACCGCAGGCCGTCCGTACCTTCGTCTCCAGCGCCTTCAGGGTGTCCTCAGCGAGCAACCGCATCGGGCTGCGCACGGAGGGACCAGCCCTGGAGCGGGCCCGGCCGGGCGAACTTCCCAGCGAGGGCATGGTGCTGGGCGCCGTGCAGGTCCCGCCGGACGGCAGACCGGTGGTGTTCCTGGCCGACCACCCGACCACCGGGGGCTATCCGGTGATCGCCGTGGTCCGCACGACCGACCTCCCGGCCGCCGCCCAGGCGGTTCCCAGCACGCCGGTCCGCTTCGTGGCCGTACGCCGCCGCTGAAACCGTCCGGACCGGGTCACGGCCGGCCGGGGCTGCCGGACGTCCCGGGTCTGTGACCCGCTCCCCGGCGAACCCGTCCGCGAGCGGCGCGGCCCAGGCACGCCACTTCCCGTCACGACGGGATCCCCCCGGCTCCGTGAGCGAGTCCCCGAGGGTCACGAACATCGAGGGCCCCTCGCGCCGCGGGGTCTCATGCCACGCCCCGGGGCGCGAACGGCCGGGCGGGACGCACCGGGACGGCCGCGTCGTGCGCGGCGAGAAACGCGTCGACCGCCGCGTCCCACCCGAAGCACTCCGCACGCGCGCGTGCCGCCTCGCGCCGGTCCGCCTCCAGGCCCTCCAGCAGCAGGTCCACGGCGTCCGCGAAGGCCTCCCCGTGATCCGCCGCGACGGCACCGGCGGAACCGATCACCTCCGACAGCGCGGACGACGCACTCGCCACCACGGGCGTGCCGCAGGCCATGGCCTCCAGCGCGGCGAGCCCGAAGGTCTCGGCGGGCCCCGGTGCCAGCGCCACGTCGGCGGACGCCTGGAGCGCGCCGAGCTGCCGGCGGTCGGAGACGTGCCCGAGGAAGGTGACCGGCAGGCCGCTCTCGCGCGCCCGCTGTTCGAGCCGGGTGCGCAGCGGGCCGTCCCCGGCCACCACCAGCACGGCCCGGCGCCCGCGCCGCCGCAGCGCCTGCAGGGCGTCCAGCGCGGTGCCGGGCCGCTTCTCCACGGACAAACGCGAGCACATCACGAGCAGCGTCTCGTCCTCGCGCGCGTGCCGGGCCCGTACCTCCGGGTCGCGCAGCGCCGGGTGCCGCTGGACCAGGTCGACGCCGAGCGGCGCCCGGACGACGTTGCGGGCCCCGATCCGTACGAACTCCCGCTCGGCGAACTCGGTGGTGCACACCACGCGCGCGTAGGTGTGGGCCGTGCGGACGTTGAGGGCGTCGGCGGCACGCCGGGCGGCCCCCTCGGGCAGGCCCCAGGTGCGCAGCACCCCGTCGGCCGACTCGTGGGAGACCATCACGGCCGGGACCCGGGCGCGCCGCGCCCACCTGCCGGTCCACCGCAGGGTCGTCCGGTCGGACACCTCCAGCCGGTCCGGCGCGAGCTCCTCCAGGAGCCGGGCCACCCGCCGCCTGTCGGTGAGGACGCGATAGCCGCCGGTGCCGGGCAGCAGCGGCCCCGGGAGGGTGATCACGCGCCCCTGCTCGGTCTCGCGGTCGCTCATCCGCTCACCGGGGACCACGAGGACGGGGTCGTGCCCCGCCGCCGCGAAGCCCTTGCCGAGTTCGCGCAGCGCGGTGCGCAGCCCGCCGGACGACGGGGCGACGAAGTTGGCGAGCCGGACGATCCGCAGTGATCGGCGGTCGCCGCCGCCGGAACGGGAGCCGTTCGTGCCGCCGCCGGAGCGGGAGCCGTTCGTGCCGCCACCACCGGAACGGGAGCCGGTCATGCCGCCACCGCCGTCCGGCGTCCGGCGAGCACCTGCGCGTAGTGCTCGATGAGCCGGTCGCCCACGGCCGCCCAGGTGCGGCCCTCGACGGTGGCGCGCCCGGCGGCGCCGTAGGCGGCCCGCAGCCCGGCGTCAGCGGCCAGGGACCACACCGCATCGCGGACGGCGGCCGCGTCGTGGGGCGGGACCAGCAGCCCGGTGCGCCCGTGTGCGACGAGGTCGAGCGGGCCGCCGGCGGCGGGCGCCACCACGGGCAGGCCGCTGGCCATGGCCTCCTGGACCGTCTGGCAGAAGGTCTCGAAGGGGCCCGTGTGCGCGAAGACGTCGAACGAGGCGAAGACCCGGGCGAGGTCGTCACCGGTGCGCCGGCCGAGGAAGACGGCGCCGGGCAGCGCCTGCTCCAGGCCGGGCCGGCTGGGGCCGTCTCCGACGATCACGACCCGGACGCCTGCCAGGCCGCAGGCACCGGCGAGGAGCTCGACCTGTTTCTCGGGGGCGAGCCTGCCGACATAGCCGACGATCAGCGCGCCGTTCGGGGCGAGTGCGCGGCGCAGGGCCTCGTCGCGCCGGTCGGGCCGGAACCGCTCGGTGTCCACACCGCGCGGCCACAAGCGGACCCGGGGCACCCCCTGGGTCTCCAGGTCGCGCAGAGCCGCGCTGGACGGCGCGAGGGTGAGGTCGGCGGCGCCGTGCACGGCGCGGATGCGCCGCCAGGCGGCGGTTTCTCCGGCGCCCATGTACGTACGGGCGTATCCGGCCAGGTCGGTCTGGTAGACGGCGACGGCGGGGATGCCGAGGCGCGCGGCGGCGGCCATGCCCCGCACGCCGAGGACGAAGGGGCTGGCGAGGTGGACCACGTCGGCACGGTGCTCGACGAGGGTGGCGGCCAGGCGGCGGCTGGGGAGGGCGACGCGGACCTGGGGGTAGCCGGGGAGCGGGAGGGAGGGGACGTGGACGACGGGGCACGGCGCGAAGGCGTCGGGCTTGTTCCCCGGTGCGGGGGCCGGGGCGACGACGACGGGGGCGTGACCACGATCGACGAGGTGCCGGGCGGTCTGGAGCGCGCAGTGGGCCACGCCGTTCACGTCGGGGGGAAAGGATTCGGTCACGATGACGACTCGCATACCGGTGTTGTCGCCGAGCCGGACGTGGCCGCGTCAACGTGGATCTTTCCGGGCGAGGAACGTCCCATGAGCGTTCTGAGGCGCACCCGCGCAGGTCAGGCGGTGTCCATGCCCTCCTGACCCGCGGGTCACCCCCCGTTCACCCTGGAGGCGCGAATCCGCCCCGGCATCCCGTCGGAAAGGGACATCCAGCGGTTACACCGCGGTCTCCTCGGGACCGATCCTGCTGCGTACGGCCGTCTGCACCTCGGCCTCCTCGGCCGGGTCGGAGGCGAGCCGGCGCAGTCGCTCGACGACGCGGGTGTCTCCGGTCTCGGCGTGCCGGGCGGCGATCTCCCGGGTGGTCTCCTCGCAGTCCCACAGGCACTCGACGGCGAAGCCGGTGGCGAAGGAGGGGTCGGTGGCGGCGAGGGCCCGGGCGGCCCGGCCGCGCAGATGGGAGGAGGCCGTCTCGCGGTAGACGTGGCGCAGTACGGGTGCGGCGCAGGCGATGCCGAGCCGTCCGGTGCCGTCCACGAGGGTCCACAGGGTCGGCGCGTCGGGGCCTTCGCCCCGGACGGCCTCGCGTAGCGCCGCGAGGACCAGGTCGCGGTCCTGGACCCCGCCCCGGCAGGCGAGGACCCGCCCGGCGGCGGCGCCCAGCGCGTCCGGGCGCCGGGCCCAGCCGCGCGCCCGGTCCACGGCGGCCAGCGAGCGCATCCGTTCGAAGGCGTCGACGGCCGCGTCCACGACGAGCGTCGAGCCGGTGGCCACGGCGCCCTCGATCAGATCGAGGGCCTCGGGATCGTTGCCGTCGGCGAGGTACCTGAGGGCCGTGCACCGGGCTCCGTCGGTGCCGTCCTTCGCCGCCCGGACGATCTCGGCCCGGTCCTCGGGCCCTGCCACGGCGGTGAGACAGCGGGCGGCCGGCACATGGAGGGCGGCGCCCCGCTCGATGCCCTGCTGGGCCCATTCGAAGACGGCCTGCACGCTCCAGCCCGGCCGTGGGCCGGAGGGTCGCATCTGCCGCTGCCAGCGGTCGAAACAGCCCGTCTCGTGAGCGGCACGCACACGGGTGGCGACGGATTCGCGCGGATCCTCCGCCCACAGCCGCCAGGGTCGGGGTTCGAAGGCGTCCCGCACGGTGGCGGCCAGATCGGCATCGCCCTCCGGATCGGCCGGGAACCGGGCGAGGACGGGGGCGGCGAGGGCGCGCAGGCCCGCGTCGTCGTCCCTGAGGGCCAGCTCGTCGAGGGCCCAGGCCCAGTTGGAGCCGTGGGCGGCGTACCTGCGCAACAGTTCGAGCGCGTCCCGCCTGCCGTAGGAGGCGAGGTGCCCGAGGACGGCCAGGGCGAGCCCGGTGCGTGACTCGTCGCTGTCGAGGACGTCCTCGGCGCCGAAGAGATGGGCCTCGACCTCATCCAGTTCGCCGTTCAGATCGAGGTAGAGGCGGGCGTAGTAGAGGGAGCGGTTCTCCACCTGCCAGTCGTGGCGGGGATCGCGCAGCACACAGTGGTTCAACGCCGCCAGCGCCTCGGGGCGCGGGGCGGTGAGCGCGTGCAGCGTGCCGTCGCCGCGGCCCCGCTGGAGCAGGCCGAGCAGCGTACCGCTGGGCGCTATGACCGGATCGAACATGGGAAACAGCCTCACATCAAGCGTCGACGCAACCGGGGACGTGTACTACCTGGCCGCGTGACAACACGTCGGAGCGCCCGCCGTTTCCTGCTTGCTGTAGACCATCTTCCTCTGCCTCTCGTCGGTGGCCCTTGCGGACCGCGTCACGGCCCGCGCGGTGCGGCAAAACCTGCCCAACCATCACGACCGTGAACCACGTCGTCATGATGACTCGGCACTTCCGTCTGCCGCGACCGAAATTTCGGCGGCCCTTTACCGCCTCCCCCGTTTTCGTTGTCGTTCCAGGTCAGACCGGTCGGCTCAGTGCTCGCCGAACAGTTCGAGCAATTCCGTCCGGCCGAACATCCGGGCGGTGTCGACCGCCGAGGGCGTGCCGGCGGACGGGTCGGCTCCGCCCTCCAGGAGGGCCTTGATCACGTCCGTCTCGCCCTTGAAGACCGCCCCGGCGAGCGGGGTCTGGCCTCGGTCGTTCACGCGGTCGGCCTCGGCGCCGCGGTCGAGCAGGGCGCGCACCGCCTCGGAGTGGCCGTGGTAGGCGGCGAGCATCACGAGCGAGTCGCCGCGGTCATTGGTGAGGTTGGCCGGAACACCCGCGTCCACATAGGCCACGAGCGGCTCGGTCTGTCCCCGCCGGGCCAGATCGAAGATCTTGGTCGCCAGCTCCACGACCTCGGGGTCGGGGACTTCGGTCATCGGACGGACCGCCTCTCCACTGCACATCGCCTCCGGTGCGTACGCCTGCGAGGGCGCAGCCGTACGAGTGAATCGCCAGGGTACTGGCTGGCGCTGCACATGACCCGATGTACCCGAGGTAAAGATCAGCACAGACCCGGGCAAGCGCGACAGTCCGGCCCCACCAGGCCCGGGACCACTCCATTGCACAGGGGAAATCGTACGAATTTCACCCAGTTGCACCTTTTATCGTATGGATACAAGCTGTGAGCCTGGAAGTACTCATGGTGACTGTCCCCGCGAACCAGGAGATCTCAAATGATCCTCTCCATCTCAGGCGTGGTCCTGCTCGGCATCGTCGTCTTCATCTTCTTCCGCAAGGACGGACTGAAGGCGTCGCATGCCGTGGTCGCCATGCTGTTCGGCTTCTATCTGGCGAGTACCGCCATCGCCCCGAGCATCAAGGCAGGCGGCGAGAGCCTGGCGAGCCTCCTCGGCGGAATCAAGTTCTGACGGGCCCGCGCCCCGTACGCATCCCGCCCGTACGCACTCTATGGAGGCAGTAGTGGCCCGGCGCCCCCTCCCCCGCATTCTGAGCAACGGCGGCGCGCAGCTCGCCCGGAGCCGGGAGCTGGCCCGGACGGCCGCCGACAGCGCCACGGACGTCCTCCACCCGCTGATCACGATCATGCGGGGTCTGCGCCGGCTGGCAGCGGCCGGGCGGCGCAGATGGGCCGAGACCCCCAAGGAGCGACGGGGGGCGCTGCTGTTCCTGGTGGCCTCCGTGATCCTGGTCGTGGCGCTGGTGCCGTACGGACCGCTGCTCGCCGCCATCACCCTGATGGCGGCGGCGGCCTGGCAGGGCCGGGAGCGCTCCACGGCGGCGTCGGACGGGCCCGACGAGTCGCAGACCCAGCGGCTGCAGTCGCTGTACGAGGCGCTCGTGCCGTACTTCTCCGCCGCCGAGGACCCCGAGCCGCTGTACTCCCACGGCGGCGCGTGGGACAAGGCCTTCCCCACCTACGCCTTCGACGGCGGCGGCCGGATCTCCCAGCTGGTGGTGCGCTACCCGGCGTACTTCACCGACGGCGAGGCCGAGGCCCGCGCCCGGATCGAGCACCTCCTCGCGGCCAAGTCGGGCCGTGGCCGCGAATACCACTTCACGTGGGACGAGGAGGGCAATCAGTTGACGGTCGGCGTGCTCCTGCCGCTGCCCATCGACATCGCCGCCCAGCGTTTCGTCACCACCCCCGGCGAGACGGTCCTGGGTTTCACCGACCCCACCCGGGTCCAGCGCACGCTCCCCGTCACCTACGGGGAGCGGCAGCGGGACGTGCCGCCGGTCATCTGGCGCACCGGCCTGCGCTCCACCGAGCCGCATCTGCTCGCTCTCGGCCAGCCGGGCAGCGGCACCTCCACCCTGCTGCGGTCCATCGCCCTGCAGGCCCTGCTCCACGGCGACGTGGTGATCGTCGACGGCGGCGGCACCGGCGAGTACGCCTGTCTGACCGGCCGGGACGGCGTCCTGGCCGTCGAGGCGGGGCTCGCAGGGGTCACGGCCAGCCTGGAGTGGGCCGCGACCGAGACCGAGCGCCGCCTCATCGCCGCCAACCTCGCCCACCAGGCGGGTGATCCGCCGCCCGACGACACCAAGCGCCCGCTGTGGATCCTCCTGGACCGCCCGACGGCGTTCACCCACCTGGCCGCTGCCGACGGCCGCAAGGACCCGCAGTCCCTCCTCCAGGTCCCCCTCCGGCACGGCCGCCCGGCGAACGTGACGGTGGTCGTGGCCGACCAGCTGGACAGCGTGGACGCCCTGAGCGATCCGGTTCGCCGGCACACCCGCGCCCGTGTGGTCCTGGGCCCGGCCACGGCGGACCAGCTCGAGTCGGTCCTGGGCGCGCCCCCGCACACCACTTTGATCGACGAGCTCCCGCCGGGCCGCGGATACGCCCGCCTGGGCACGGGCCCGGTCCACCGCCTCCAGGTCCCGGCCACGCCGAACCCCTACGACGACGCCACGCCCGACGCCCTGTGCGAGGCGGTCCTGGACCTCCTGCCGCCGCGCACGCCCCCGGCGGACGGGGAGACGATCCCGGAGCAGGACGCGTCGGAAGGCGAGCCGGCACCGGGACCGACGGAGGAAGAACCGGAGCCGACGCCGGCGGAAGCGCAGTCGCAGGAGGCGGTCCCGGCCCTGGCGAAGGAGCCCCTGCCGGACCAGGTACCGGTCCTCACCAAGGAGCCCCTGCCGGACCAGGTACCGGTCCTCACCAAGGAGCCCCTGCCGGACCCGGTACCGGCCCTGAGCAAGGAGAGGTAGCCGCGCACTGCCTGCCGCTGGGCTGCACAGCCCCGAAGCAGCCCCGCCGGCCCGCCCAGCCGGCCCCGCCCGCCTACGCCACGAACGTACGCGGCGGCTCCGCGCTCCCCACCGCACCGCTCTCCACCAGTCCCGCCGCCGCGGCCAGCCGCACGGCCGCCTCCTCGGCCACCGCCCCGCCCACGGTGAACGGCAGCCGCACATACCCCTCGAACGCCCCGTCCACCCCGAACCGCGGCCCGGACGGCACCCGCACTCCCACGCGCTCCCCCGCCTCGGCCAGCCGCGACCCGGACAGGCCCCCGGTCCGCACCCAGAGCGTCAGCCCGCCCCGAGGCACCTCGAACTCCCACGCGGGCAGCTCCCGCCGCACCGCGGCCACCAGCTCGTCCCGGTTCGCCCGGGCCTGCTCGCGCCGCACCTCCACGGCCTGCTCCCAGCCCCCGGTCCCGAACAGCCAGTTCACCGCCAGCTGCTCCAGCACCGGCGTGCCGAGATCGGCGTAGGCACGGGCGGCCACCAGACTGCGGATCACGTCCGGGGCTGCCCGCACCCATCCGATCCGCATCCCGGCCCAGAAGGCCTTGCTCGCCGACCCCACCGTGATCACCGTGGACCCGGCCGGGTCGAACGCGCACACCGGCCGCGGCATCCGCACCTCCGGATCGAGCCACAGCTCGCTCATCGTCTCGTCGGCGATCAGCACCGTCCCCGCGGACCGTGCCGCGTCCACCAGCCGCCTGCGCTGGTCCTCGTCGGCGAGCGCCCCGGTCGGGTTGTGGAAGTCGGCGACGACGTAGGCGATGCGCGGGGCGGCGTCCCGCAGGACCTGCCGCCAGCGGTCCATGTCCCACCCGGTGAGCCCCTCGGCCATGGCGACGGGCACCAGCCGCGCCCCGGCCTCCCGCATCAGCTGGAGGATGTTGGCGTACGAGGGCGACTCGACGGCGATGCGCTCACCCCGCCCGGCGAACAGATGGCAGATGGCGTCGATCGCGCCCATCGCCCCGGTCGTCACCATGATCTGCTCGGGCATGGTCGGGATCCCGCGCGCGGTGTACCGCACGGCGATCATCGCCCGCAGCGCGGGCAGCCCGGCCGGATAGTCGCCGTGCGTGTGCGCGTAGGGCGGCAGTTCCTCCAGGGCGCCCTGAACGGCCCGGGTGAGCCAGGGTTCCGGAGCGGGGAGCGCGGCGCAGCCGAGGTCGATCAGGGAGCCGAGGGCCTCCGGCGGCAGGGGCTCGAGACCCCGCGCGGGCAGCGGGTTCCCGGCCGGGACGGCGGTCCAGCTGCCGGCGCCGCGCCGGGACTCCAGGAACCCCTCGCTGCGCAGTGCCTCGTACGCGGCGGCCACCGTCGTGCGGCTGACGGACAGGGAGAGGGCGAGTTCACGTTCGGCGGGCAGCCGGGCCGCCACCGGGACGCGTCCCTCCAGCACCAGCAGACGGATGCCGTCGGCGAGTGCGCGGTAGGCCGGCGGCCGGCGCGTGCCCGGTCCCGCCGGGCGGTCCTGCTGGGAGCTGAGGAGCCGGGCGAGCTGTGCCGCACCCACGGCCGAGGTCCATTCCGCCATCGAAATCAGTCCACCTTCCCCGGATTGGCCATGGATGGCCTCTCCATCCAAGCCACAGGGTGTCATGCAGCAGTCCACTACCACCACTGGGGGGCACATCATGGCCACGCAGGGGCGTCTCGCCCGTCGGCTCGTCCAGCTCTACGCGGGTCTCGCGCTGTACGGCGCGAGTTCGGCGCTGCTCGTCCGGTCGGGGCTCGGGCTGGAGCCGTGGAACGTGCTGCACCAGGGCCTCGCCGAACGGACCGGTCTGTCGATCGGCGTCGTGCTGACCCTGGTGGGCGCGGCGGTGCTGCTCGCGTGGATCCCGCTGCGTCAGCGGCCGGGCCTGGGCACGATCTCCAACGTGCTGGTCATCGGCATGGCCATGGACACGACGCTGGCGCTGGTGCCCGGCGTGCACGGCCCGGCGCCGCGCATCGCGCTGATGGTGGCGGGGATCGTCCTGAACGGCGCGGCGACCGGCCTGTACATCGCGGCCCGCTTCGGACCGGGCCCGCGCGACGGCCTCATGACGGGGCTGCACCAGCTCACGGGCGTCTCGATCCGCCTGGTCCGCACGGGCATCGAGCTCGCGGTCGTGGCGACCGGCTTCGCCCTGGGCGGCACCGTCGGCATCGGCACCCTCCTGTACGCCCTGGCGATCGGCCCGCTCGCCCAGACGTTCCTGCGCGTGTTCGCCGTCGCCCCGGCATCCGGCGGCAGCACGGCCGTTGCCACCGGTCAACCCCGAGGAGCGATACTGCGTTCGTGACCCCGCGGATACGCCATCCCTACCTCGACCATCCCGGCCCGATCGCCTTCGCCCACCGGGGCGGGGCCGCGGACGGCCTGGAGAACACCGTGCGGCAGTTCCGGCGTGCCGTCGAGGCGGGTTACCGGTACATCGAGACCGACGTCCACACCACACTGGACGGCAAGCTCGTCGCCTTCCACGACGCGACGCTGGACCGGGTGACGGACGGCGGGGGCCGGATCGCCGACCTGCCGTGGCACGAGGTACGGCAGGCCCGGGTGGCGGGCGAGGAGCCGCTCCCCCTGTTCGAGGAGCTCCTGGAAACCTTCCCCGACGTGCGCTGGAACGTGGACGTCAAGGCGGAGGCCGCCCTGCTGCCGTTCCTCGACCTGGTCGGGCGGACGAACTCCTGGGACCGGGTGTGCCTCGGCTCGTTCTCCGACGCGCGGGTGGTGCGCGCCCAACGGCTGGCCGGCCCGCGCCTGGCCACGTCGTACGGCACACGGGGCGTGCTCAGCCTGCGGCTGCGCTCCTGGGGGCTGCCGGCGGCGGTGCGCCGCTCGGCGGTGGCCGCGCAGGTCCCCGAGATCCAGTCCGGCATCCAGGTCGTGGACCGGCGCTTCCTGCACACCGCCCACGCGCGCGGGCTCCAGGTGCACGTGTGGACCGTCAACGATGCCGGGACGATGCACCGGCTCCTCGACCTGGGCGTGGATGGCATCATGACCGATCACATCGACACACTGCGCAAGGTCATGGAGGACCGCGGCGTCTGGGTCTGAGACCCCTGCCACCTCCCCTCCGCGCGTTCACGGGGAAGCGAGGGCACGGGTGGGCAGCGACACCGTGCGGACACCACCGGCCGACGGGGCCGCGGAGCTGAGACGCGAACAGCGCGGCTGGTACTTCTACGACTGGGCCTGCTCCGTCTATTCGACGAGCGTGCTCACCGTGTTCCTCGGCCCCTACCTGACCTCGGTCGCCGAGTCGGCGGCCGACGCCGACGGCTACGTCCACCCCCTGGGCGTCCCGGTGCGGGCCGGGTCCTTCTTCGCGTACTCGGTGTCCCTGTCGGTGATCGTGGCCGTCCTGGTGATGCCCCTGGTCGGCGCCGCCGACCGCACCGGCCGCAAGAAGCCCCTCCTCGCGGCCGCCGCCTACACCGGCGCCACGGCCACGGCGGCCATGTTCTTCCTGGACGGCGACCGCTATCTGCTGGGCGGTGCCCTGCTGGTCGTCGCCAATGCCGCGCAGTCCGTGGCGATGATGCTCTACAACTCCTACCTGCCGCAGATCGCCCCGCCCGAGCAGCGGGACGCGGTGTCCTCCCGCGGCTGGGCCTTCGGCTACGCGGCGGGCTCGCTGGTCCTCGTCGCGAACCTGGTCCTCTACACCGGGCACGACGGCTTCGGCCTCTCCGAGAGCACGGCGGTCCGCATCTGCCTGGCGTCGGCCGGCCTGTGGTGGGGCGCGTTCGCCATCGTCCCGCTGCGGCGGCTGCGCGATCGCAGAACCGCCGGACGGGAGGCGGCCCTCCCGGGCTTCCGGCAGCTGGCGGCGACCGTCCGCGACATGCGCCGCCATCCGCTGACGCTGTCCTTCCTGCTCGCGTACCTCGTCTACAACGACGGGATCCAGACGGTGATCTCCCAGGCCTCGATCTACGGCTCCGAGGAACTGGGCCTCGGGCAGTCCACGCTCATCGGGGCCGTCCTGCTGGTGCAGGTGCTGGCGGTGGCGGGCGCGCTGGCCATGGGCCGGCTGGCCCGGGTCTACGGGGCCAAGCGCACGATCCTGGGCTCGTTGGTCGCCTGGACGGTGACGCTGGCGGCCGGGTACTTCCTGCCGGCCGGTGCGCCGGTGTGGTTCTTCGCCCTGGCCGCCGGGATCGGCCTGGTCCTCGGCGGCAGCCAGGCGCTGTCCAGGTCCCTGTTCTCGCATCTGGTCCCGCCGGGCAAAGAGGCCGAATACTTCTCGGCGTACGAGATGAGCGACCGCGGCATGAGCTGGCTCGGGCCGCTGGTTTTCGGCGTGACCTACCAGCTGACGGGGAGCTACCGGGACGCGATCATCTCGCTGGTGGCCTTCTTCGTTCTCGGATTCGCCCTGCTCGTCCGGGTCCCGGTGCGGCGTGCGATCGGAGAAGCGGGGAATCCGGTTCCTGACAGGATTTAGCACTCGGAGCGAAAGGGCTGTAGTGTACGCGTTTGGCCTGCCAGGCGTACCGTTACTGCGCGTCAAAGATGCCGAAACGCTGGGTTATATCTGTTATCAGATGTGACAAACCGGGCGCTGGTGGGTACAACAAGGGCGGCTACGACGGCGACGCATGACCCGGAACGAGACCCCGGAACGGGAATCTTTACCGCCGACCGGACGTTGACCGGATGACGACGACAGCGACACCTGTCCTGTGGGCGACAAGCCCGGGAGGCACGATTCATGAGTGAGCGAGCTCTTCGCGGCACGCGCCTCGTGGTGACCAGCTACGAGACGGACCGCGGCATCGACCTGGCCCCGCGCCAGGCCGTGGAGTACGCATGCGAGAAGGGGCACCGGTTCGAGATGCCCTTCTCGGTCGAGGCGGAGATCCCGCCGGAGTGGGAGTGCAAGGTCTGTGGGGCCCAGGCACTCCTCGTGGACGGCGATGTCCCTGAAGAGAAGAAGGGCAAGCCCGCGCGTACGCATTGGGACATGCTGATGGAGCGGCGCACCCGCGAGGAACTCGAAGAGGTCCTCGAGGAGCGTCTGGCGGTTCTGCGTTCCGGAGCGATGAACATCGCTGTTCATCCCCGTGACAGCCGCAAGTCGGCATAGTCCCCCAGGGCCTGGCCCGAACAACAGCGCATCACAAGACCGCGGGCGCCGTACGCGAAGTACGGCGCCCGCGGTCTTGTGCATGTCCGGTGCCCGGTGCGTGGGCCGGAACGGCTGCAGGGGCGCGCGCCACGCGACGGCCGCACGGGAGCCCCGCCACGGCTGCCCGGGGGCGCGGGCCGGGAAACGGCCGATCCGCTGGACGCCCCCCGGGACGGCTCAGTGCGTCAGTGGCGGGCGCGGCGGCTGCGGGGCGTCCCCCGGCTCGTCCCTGATGACCTCGCCCTGGACGACCTTGCCGTCGGGCTGGCGCATCCGGGCCTGCTGGAAGGCACCGCCCAAGGTGCCCGCGCCGGCCTCCCGGAGCTTGCGCTCGAAGGTGCGCTCCGCCGAGCGGCTCACGATCTTCTGGACCGGCGGCAGCAGCAGGAGCAGGCCCACCGCGTCCGACACCAGGCCGGGGATCATCAGGAGCAGGCCGCCCAGCATCATCAGGCCGTTGCCCTCGCTGTTGGACCGCCCCGCTTCGGGCATCACACCGCTCTGCTGCTGTTGCAGCGCCTCGGAGAGCTTGCGGAAGGCCCGCCGCCCGGCCCGCTTGATGACGACCGAGCCGAGGACGAGACCCGCCAGCAGAACGAGGAAGACCACCAGCCCGCTGGTCGCCCCCGCGACCAGGGTGAGCAGCCAGATCTCCAGCACGAGCCACGCGGCGACGCCCAGCGGCAGGAACGTACGCAGCCGGGAGCGCTTGGGCCGGGCAGGGGACAGCGGGGTCTGAGCGCCAGTCGTCATGCCCCCAGTGTGCCTGGCCCCGGCTCAGCGCGGGATAAGGCCACCATCAGCTGATTCTGTGAGCGGCCGCCCCGCATGCGGCACGCTCTCACGCCTTCGAGGGCTTGCCGCCACGCCCCGTGACCTTGCCGACGCGCTCCCCCACGCCCCACGCCGTGACGCGCCACAGCGCCTCGACGAGGATGTCGCGGCTCATCTTGGAGTCGCCGAGTTCGCGCTCGACGAACGTGATGGGCACCTCGATCACGTGGTAGCCGGCCTTGACCGCGCGGCGGGCGAGGTCGACCTGGAAGGTGGGCCAGGTCCTGGCCGGTCAG
>NZ_JBEOXI010000206.1:0-14783 GCF_040296465.1 Streptomyces sp. NPDC002130 | reverse complement strand
GGTGAAGCTGTCCGCGAAGAGCGGCGCGCGCTTCGCCGGTTCGCCGGTCCTCCCCGTGCGCACACGCCTGAAGGCGAAGGCGGGCATCCGGCGTTTCGTGGAGATGGACGCCGTCGCCCCGGGCCGCCACCAGGGCGTGGCCCGGCGTAGGTGCGGCGACAGTGCGGTCATGGTGTCTCCCGGCCGTACGACGAGGTCTGGTGGCTTGGCTCAGCTCCGGTACCCGAGCATCCGGGCCGTCGCGAAACGGGGCAACGAGTGACCTGTCCGGCCGGGAGGCGACATCCGGACGTTGTGTCAGCCTCACCGCGCTCGACAACGTCAGATCCTCACGCAGCACTCGATCCGGGCAGCGGCTCGCGGACGACGGCGACGCCTCCCTCGGGAACGGTGACCGAGCCCACCACCGGTTTCCCCGTAAGGAGTTCGACGCCATCGGCGGGGATCTCGGCTCCGCGGCCGGCGTGGTCGATCAGGAAGAGGTAGTCGGCATCCGCGCCGCGGCGCCTGACCACTTCGACGCCGGACGGCGCGTCCCGCTCCGGGCGCACGCATCCAGGGAACCTCCCGGACCGGATCGCGTCCCCGGGCGGTCCGGACGGGCGCCTGCCAGCACGCGTCGGGCAGCGTGGCGAGTTCCTCGGCGAGGCGGCCGTCGGCCGCGAGCAGGTCCGCGCGCAGCTCGTCGGCCGGGCGACGGGCGCCTTCCTCTATCTCGCTCCCCCGCTGGTCGGGACTCGTGTCCATGGGAGTCTCGACGCCCGTGCGGGCCCGGTTCAGCAGGTTGAGCAGCGCGTCCGCGTTGCGCGCCACGTGCGCGACGACGTGTGCCCGGCTCCAGCCCGGCAGGTACGAGGGCCTGGTGAGGGCCGGGTCGGTCGCCCAGTCCACTTCGGCTTCGAAGGCCGCCGTACCCTTGGCGACCCACTCCGGCATCGCGTCCGGCCGGCCGCTCACCGCTGCTCCCCACGACAGGTGTTGCGGCACTCTCCGATCCCCTCGATCCGGGTGACGAGTACCGAACCGTCCCCCAGGTAGCGGGCCGGCTTGCGGGCGTGCCCGACCCCGCCGGGAGTGCCCGTGGCGATCACGTCACCGGAAGCGAGGGTGACGATCGCTGACGTCGTTGAGCACCAGTATCCGGCGATCGCGGCGCGCGCCTGCTCCGGATCCGCGACCCGCTTCCCGCAGGGAGTTCGAGACGTGGCGGTGGAAGGCGCGGCCCCGTGTCGGAGGCGTTGCGGTTCTGCAGGCGGAGCCGCCGCCCCAGCGAGGCGCCCAGGTCCGAGAGACTTCGCGACCGCCTCCATGGTGAGGTGTTCCGCGCCCTGCTCGGAGACCAGGCGGCGGGCCACCTCCAGCACCCGGGCACGGCTGCGGGCGGCGTCGGAACGCTCGCCGCCGACCGCACCGCCCGCTGCCACCATCAGCCCCCATGTCGGCAGATGGACGTAGGCCCGTCTTCGCCGTTCTACTTGATGCTTATTTCGGCGAGTTGGAGACGGTAGCGGGTGGACTCGTCCGAGGCCGGCCTGCCGAGCCCGGTGGCGTGCAGGCGCAGGTAGCGGCCGTCGGCGGCGGTGAGCGTGTAGGTCTGGGCGGCCCCGTCAGGGTTGCTCTGGCCGGTGACGGTGCGCACGGTGGTGTAGGAGGAGCCGCCGTCGGCGCGGGTCTGCAGCGTGAAATCGGCCGGGAAGCCAGCGGTTCCGCCACCCGCCGCCAGGGTGTCGGTGCGCGGGTGGAGGGTGACGGCGCCGATCGCCCGGTCGGCACCGAGGTCGACCTCGACCCACACCGGAGTGTCCCTGACATCGGCGGAGGAGAAGTCGATGCTCGTGAAGCCCTTGGAGCCGGCCACGCTCGTGGTGGTGCCGTCCAGCACCCGGGTCTTGCCCCAGTCGCCGTTCTCCAGGGTGCAGTTGCTGGTGGCGGTGGTCCCGGCAGTGGGGACGGTGAGTTCGGCGAGCTGGAGACGGTGCTTGGTGGGCTCGTCGGACGCGGGCGTGCCGAGCTCGGTCGTCTCGAGGCGCACATAGCGGGCGGTGGTCGTCCTGAATCCGTACGTCTGCACGAGCCCGTCGGGATTCGGCTGACCGGTGATGGTGCGTACGGTGGTGTACGTGCCGGAGCCGTCGGGGCGGGTCCGGATCGTGAAGTCGACGGGGAAGCCCGCGGTTCCGCCGCCCACGGCCGGGGTGTCGGTGCGGGGGAAGAGGCGTACGGCGTCGAGGTCGGTGTCGGCTCCGAGGTCGACCTCCACCCACACGGGGTTGACGCCGACGTCGGCGGAGGCGAACTCGTTGCTGGTGTAGCCCTTGGCACCGCTCACGCTCCGGAGCGTGCCGTCGGTGAGCCGGTTCCTCCCCCAGTCACTGTTCTCCAGGCTGTTGTTGCTGGTGACCGGCCGGCCCAGGGCCAGATCGTCGACGCGGCCCGTTCCCGTCGCCGTGAACGTCCACGTGCCCGGCTGGACGGTGAAATACACGTACGAGGGGTCCTTGCCCGCATGGCTCAGACCGCTGACGCTGCCGGTGGAGGAGCCTCCGGTGAAGACCGTCGTGCCGTTCGCCTTGATGACCGGCTGGGAGCCGCCGTACGTGGGCACGCCCACCCGGGCGGTCGCCCCGTTCGGCGAGGTCAGCGTCAGGGTGGTCCGGGTGCCCTCGCGCACGATGCCGAAGCGGATGTCGCCCTTGGCCGTGGGTGTCACCGTGCTGATCTTCGTGAGGGTGCCCGTCTGCGGGATGACCTCGTACCGCGTCCAGCCCGGCTCGGTGGGGCGGACTCCGGCCGCGTACGCGGACAGCGCGTACAACGGGCCGCCGTTCCAGGCGTGGTTGTCGGTGCCGTCGGCCTTGGTCCACAGCTCCCACAGCGTGTGGCACGCGGGGTCGGCGACCTGCGCGGCGAAGCGGTTGCGCATCCGCTCCTCGGCGACGGTGGCCGCACCCATCAGATACAGCGCCTCCAGGACGTAGAACTCCATGTAGGGGCTGGCGTTGAGGTGGGTGCGCAGCACCTCGGTCACCGCGCGGTGGCGGGAGGCGGCAGCCAGCCCGGCGACCACCGCGAGGGCGTTGCCGCGATCGTCCGTGTCGCCGTTGTAGCCGGGTGAGCGGTACTCGTTCCGGGACGCGTCCCACAGGACCCGGTCGAAGTTGGCCTTGATGCTGTCGCGCCGGGTCTGCCATCCGGCCACGTCCGCGGTGTTACCGCTGAGGTCGGCGAGCTTGGCGGCGGTGTCCAGGGCCAGGTAGTACCAGCAGTTGTCCAGGACGCGGGCGTCGATGTTGCTGCCCCAGTCCTCCCAGTCCCAGTCGCCGGCACGGTGGTTGACCAGGCCGTCGCTGTCGAGATTCCACAGGCTCAGGTACTTCTTGACCGCCGGATAAGCACCGGTGACGGCGCTCGCGTCACCGGTGTAGAGGTAGTACGTCCAGAACGACCACACCGAGGCGAGCATCTGGACGGGCAGTTCGGCGGTCCAGATGGTCGTCGGGACCGGCGAGTACAGTGCCCCGCTGTCCTTCTGCCAGGCGGCGAGCTGGGCGATGGCCTTCTTGCCGAGTGCGTGGGAGCGGGTGTCGAAGGTGTAGAAGCCCTCCTTGAGCTGGTTGACCACATCGCCCCACCACTGGGCCCGTTCGCGGGTGGGGCAGTCCATGTAGTTGTCCCGCATGTTGACGTACATGGTGCGGGCGGCCTTGGTCCACAGGCTGTCGAGGAAGGCGTCATCGCTGCTGAACGAGCCGGTGAAGTCGGTGTCGTAGCCGGACTCCCGATACTTGAGGTCCAGGATGCTCACGCCGGCGGGGATCGTGTACCGCACGGCCGTACCGCTCATCCACGCCAGGGACTCGAACTCCTGGACGCCGCCGGTGCAGACGTAGGTGGCGCGCATGTTGTACTGCGTCCCCGGCTCGATCCCGGTCAGGCCCGCGCCGTCGTCGTAGTGATCGGTCTGGAGGCCGATCACCGCCCCGGCCGGGGCGTCCACCTTCAGAAACGGGGTCACCTGGATGTTGGAGGGCAAGGTGGCCGAGATCGCGGTGGCGCCCTGTCCCATGGACGGCAGCGAGGCGGCGTTGGTGTAGGACTTCAGACCGGAGTGGCGGAACAGCGGGATCGGCCGCTCGACGAGGGCGTTCCAGGGCGAGGCACCGGCGGCACCGAAGTCGGTCGGTGCTGTCCAGCCGCTGTCGTTGAAGCCGGGTGACCGCCAGCCCGACACGACGGCGGCGGCTCGGGCGTCGTAGAAGATGTTGGACTCGGGCAGCCGGAAGTTCACCTGCGTACCGCTGGTGTTGTTCGAGTAGCCCGGGTGGACGGTGTGCTTCCAGCCGGTGTCGCTGACCAGACGGGTAGTCGTCGAGCCCGCCTGGATGTCGGACTGGAACAGCAGCCCGCCCCTGCCGCTGCTGTTGTGCGAGAAGCCCTGCTTGCCGAAGTACCAGACCAGGAGGGCGATCGTGTTGGTGCCGCCGGTGAGGTACGGGGCGAGGTCGATCTCGTCGTAGTAGGTGTCAGTGCGGTTCGGGCCGCGCTTGAGCCCGCCCTCGAAGACCACCAGCGTCCCGTTCACCCACAGCCAGTACTTCGAGTCCGCCGCGATCCGCGTCACCGCCTTCGACGGGGCGGTCGCGAGGGTGAACGATCTACGGAAGGCCACCCACTGGTTCGTCGTGCTGGACGGCGCCCAGATCCACTTCGCGGTCCAGGAGACCGCGGCGGACGCCGCCGGTGCGAGGCCGGGAAGAACCAGGGAGCCCAGGGTCGGGGCGAGGGCCACGGCTATGGCGGAGCACAGGGCGGACCGGCGGGAGATGTACTGCATCGAGGGGACCTTCCGAGGAGTGCTGCGGGGAGCGGGGCAGCTGTGGAGGTGGAACCGAGTTCGTTGAATCGATTCAATCCCGTACTTGCAGGCGTGATCCTGACCCCTCGCGCAAGACCATGTCAATAACCGCACCTGAGGACGGGCAACGTTGCCCACGGCGGGCTGTGACGAAGCGGTGCCCCCACCCGCTCGAAGCGGTCCAGCGAGGCCGGAGTCGCCGGGACTGTTCCGCATACCGCTGAGCTGCGAGGCAAGTTGAGGGACGCGTGTGGGAGGACTCCTGGCATACCGTTCCAGGCCTCGGCCCTGCGCTGGGAGCCCGGCGTGCCCCCGCAGTGGCAGCGAACCGAGAAGTGGCACCGCGACGCGAGCAAGAGCAGTGGTTTCGAGCGCCGTTGGACCGAGGACACCGGTGCCGGCGTCGGGAACGACCCAGTGCTCGGCGAGTTCCACCGCTTCCATCTGCCGTAGGACACGAAGCTGCGCGAGCGACGGTCGGCGGCATGAGCCGTGCCGCTGGGCTGCGTGCGGGACGCGCCGCTCGGAAGAGAACCGACGACAGCCCTGTCAGTTCCTCCGGGGGCCGAGCACGCAGAACTCGTTGCCTTCCGGGTCGGCCAGAACGACCCACGGCTCGTCGCGCTGGCCGATGTCGACGTGCCGCGCTCCGAGAGCCACCAGGCGAGCGACCTCACGGCTCTGATCATCCGGCCGCAGGTCCAGGTGGAGCCGGTTCTTCACGGTCTTCTCGTCCGCCACCGGGGTGAAGAGGATGCCCGGGAGACGATGTGGCTCCGGCCTGATCTCGAACTCCTCGTCGTTGTCGGCGACCACCACCCAATCGAGGGCCCGAGCCCACCATCGCCCCAACTCCGCGTGATTCGCCGCATCGATGATCAACTGCTCCCACTGCAAAGCCATCCGCCGAGTCTAATGACCCGCCCCGCGATCAGCCTGACCGAGAGTCTCGATCGGTGGGTGGGTTCGGGAGTCAGCACCACGTCAGCACGGGAGTCAGCACCGCACCGTCAAATCACTCCGAACTGCGCGTCACGGACAGCAGTGGTTTCGACCACCTTCGAGCCCCTGAACCGCCCTGCCGTGAGCCGGCATGGTGGCCACACGCATAGCCAACCCTCGAACTATGGCGCCCCGTCACATGTGCCTCTGACCTGCATGTTTCTACCGTGTGCCGACACGTACCCGTCCCCATCGCACACGAGGAAGTGGCGCCCATGGCCTCCGAAGCAACCGCTCCCCCACCCCGGGGCAATCTCAAGCGCATCGTCGCCGCCAGCCTCATCGGCACCACCATCGAGTAGTACGACAACTCATTCGATCGGGGCTAGGACCTGCGGCTTTTCCTCTTCGAGGGCCTATGAGTCAGCACGGAACCAGCACCGGAACTGGAGCGTGCTGGTTCGGGCGGCAGACGCGGGGTCATCAACCCGCAGCAGTCAAGACACCGCCCAGCTGTAGTCACACTCCGTAGTCAGTCCCCGATCACTGCACGCGGCCCCCGCGCCAAGCCGTCCACATCGACGTGTGCGTCCCGTCGCGGACGCCGCGCCTCGTACAGCCCCGTCGGCGAGGCCCGCTGCGCCGCCCAACAACGCTCAGGTGCCTTCCAGGCTGACCCGCGATGCCGGGCTACTAGACCCCCGCGTCTTCCGCCGAGTAAGTACTCCGCCTGGATCCGTAGCGTTCCCTCATGCCACGAACCGCACCAAGCCGCGCCGATCAGCACCTGATGAACGCGGCAGCCGCCGCCGGCCACCCTGTCAGCGCCGCCCAGCTTGAACGCTGGCGGCAGCACGGCCTCCTCCCCCGCCCCCGGGTCGACTACATGGGCCGGGCCGGCACCAGGACGGAGTACCCGCCCGGTACCGAGGAACTGGTGCTCTCACTGGCCCGACATGCCGGCCCACGCCGCAGTGTGGACGACCTCGCCCTGATGGCATTCTTCGACGACGCTCCCGTACATGAGTCCGCGCTGAAATTCGCGCTGGCCCGTGCCTACTTCGCCAGCCGGTTCTCCCAGGAAGACGAGGTCGCGAAAGTCGCGGCATCCGTGCCTCAGGAGTGGCGAGGCGAGCTGACGCCACAATACGAAGAAGCTGAGGCCGAGGCCCTCCTCGATCTCGAACGGGGAGGAAGGGCCATCCGGCAGATGCGGATCAACCTGCGTCGCGTTCCCGAACTCTCCCGAGCGCCCCAGGCGGAAGTCGACGAGCGCCTCCTCGGAGTACTTACCGGCCTCAACCTCCCGGAGTTACCCGAAGACGACCTCGCCTTCATGGCCGACCTGGAAGCGGCGCTGGCCCTGGACTCGGATGTGGAGAGCGACGATCTCTTCCCGGTCTGGGAAATGGCCGCGATCAGCCACGCATCCCAGATGGCGCGTCGCGAGGAGACCTCGCCCGAGGAACGACTGGATCGACTAGTCCACGCAAGCATGGACGAACTCGACGCGCTGCGTCACGAGGTCCGAACCGCGCTCGACCAGACATGGACGCGGGCAACCGGCGGCCGGGAGGACCAGGCCCGCCTCGACCGGCCCAGAACCGCACGCGGGGCAGGATCCACCCTGGTGGAGTGGATGAGCGCGAAGCTCGCACACCCACCGGGTTCGTCACTCTCCGACCGGTACTTCATCGAGAGTCTGGCCGACCTGCGCCTGCGCTGCTTCATCGCCACTGCCCGTCACATGTCGGACGGTACAGCCACAGAAGAGGGGAGGGCCGCCTTCATTGCCCGCACGACCGGGGCAACCGGCAAACGCCGACGGCAATGACTGTGGTCTTGCCCGACTGCCTTCGCTTCACGCCTTGCTGAGACATCAGCCCCGAGCACGCCCGGACCGTGCTTCAGAAGTTCTTCACCGAACTGTTCCGGCGCTTCGACGTCAACCCTCGTCCTCACTGAATCACAGCCGCCACGGCGCCCACCCAGGGTGGTGCACGCCGTCCAGCGCCATACGACCAGGCCACTCGGTGATCTCTTCCTTGAGGCTAGGCGGTGAGTTCGGTCGGGAGGACGGTCTCGTCGGTTTCTGACTCGATCGGGTGGAGGCGGGCCTTGGCCAGGAGGCCGAGGCCCATGTATCGACCAGTTTCGGTCCATTCGTCGTTCTGCTCGGCCAGCACCGCTCCGACCAGGCGGATCAGGGCGGGGTGGTCGGGGAAGATGGCGACCATATCGATGCGGCCGCGGCATGAACGGATCAGTCGTGCTCGTGACCGGTGCCGGCTCGGGAATCGGGCGAGCGGCGGCGGAGCTGTTCGCCGGGCGCGGTGCCTGCGTCGTCGCGGCGGGCCGCTCCGGATCCGCCGCCGAGACCGCCGACGCGGGCGGCAGGGCGATCGCCGTCCAGGCGGACGTGTCCGTCGAAAGTGATGTCGAGAGGATGGTCGCGGCGGCGGTCAGCACCTACGGCACCCTGGACGCCGCCTTCAACAACGCGGGCATCGCGCCGCCTGTGGGGCCGTTCGAACAACTCAGCACCGCGAGCTGGGAGCTGTCGTCCTCGGTGAACCTGCGTGGCGTGTGGCTGTGCATGAAGCAGGAGCTGGCCGTCATGGTGCGACAGGGGCACGGCGCGATCGTGAACACCTCGTCGGTCGCCGGCCTGGTGGGCAACGCCGGCGGGGCCGCGTACTCCGCGGTCAAGCACGGCGTCATCGGGCTGACCAGATCCGCCGCCGCCGAGCACGGCCAGCACGGCATTCGGGTCAACGCCATCGCCCCCGGCCTGACCCGCACCGGAATGCTGCGACAACTCGAGGAACTCGACGAGAGCCTCGACGCCGACGTCGTCGCCTCCCAGACCCCGCTCGGCCGCGTGGCCACGCCGCAGGAGATCGCAGAAGCCGCGTACTGGCTCGCTTCCCCACGGGCCAGTTTCGTCACCGGTCACGTCCTGGCCGTCGACGGCGGCGAAACCTGCGTCTGACGTCTGGAAAGGAAGCACTCCATGCCTCTCGTGTCCGGCGGCGACCTCGTCGTCCGTCTCCTTCAACAGGCCGGTGTCGACCGGATGTTCGGCATCAGTGCCGGCGGTCCTCGCGGTGCCATGGCCGCACCTCGACGCGGGCCCAGTCGAAGATCCGCCAGCCATGAGCTCCCGCGCCGCAGGAACGGCGTTTCCACTTCTGCCGCGGCAGGCCGGGGAACAGGTCGTGGATAGGACGAGAACTCTGCACCAGCCCCGGCGGCGGGAGCCCAGCCGACGGCGGACCCGCCCGGGCCGCCCGACGCCAGCGCCTGACAACCCTCGGCGCAGCCATGCGGGCCGCGGCCGACGGTCTGTCGGAACGTCGGCCGCCCGTACCGGCGCGAGCGCTGCGCGTCACCCCTGGCACCCGAAGACACCGACTCATCAAGGGCCCTGCTCGAAGTCGGCTGCGGGGAGAACGAGGCGGAAGGTGCAGCCCTCGCCCGGGACGGTATCGAGTTCGAGACGGCCGCCGTGGCCCTGGGCGATGGCCGCGGCGATGGCGAGGCCGAGGCCGCTCCCGCCGTGGTTGCGGGAACGGGCGGGGTCGGCCCGGTAGAAGCGTTCGAAGACGTGCTCGGCGTCGACGGGGGCGAGGCCCGGTCCTTCGTCCGCCACCTCGATCACGCTGACCGGGAGGCGCTCCGGGAGCGGCGGCGATGCCGAGGTGCGTCCCGGCCGGTCGGTGCCGCCGGTTCCGGGTCCGGTCTCTGTCGTGCCCACCCGTACGTGGACACGGGTGCCCGGCGGGGTGTGGATGCGGGCGTTGGACAGCAGGTTCTCCAGGATCTGGCCCAGTCGGCGCGGGTCTCCGACGGTCTCGGCCACGTCGAGTTCCTCGGTGCCGCCCGGATCTGCCGGAGTGGGCAGCGGGCCGAGGTCGACGGGGTGGGAGTGGCTGTGGACGGCGGCCGCGCTCACCGCGTCCGCCCCGAGCGAGAGCAGGTCGACCCGTTCTCTGCGGTAGGAGGGTTCGCGGTCCAGGGTGGCGAGCAGTTGGAGGTCGTCGACGAGCAGGCTCATGCGCTCCGCGTTCTGCGCGATGGACCGGTTGGCCTCCCGCAGCTCACGCTCCGGGCGCCGCTCCGGACGCAGCGCGAGCTGGGCGTACCCCTGAATGGCCGTGAGCGGAGTGCGCAGTTCGTGCCCGGCGTCCGCGACGAACCGGCGCAGCCGCGCCTCGGATGCCTCTCGGGCCAGCAGGGCGGACTGCAGCCGGTCGAGCATGGAGTTCAACACCCGGCCGAGCCGTCCGATCTCGGTGCGCGGGTCGGTGTCCGGCAGTCGCAGGTCGAGTCGGCCCGCGGTGATGTCCTGGGCGGTTCGTTCCGTCCTGGTCAGTGGCAGCAGTCCCAGCCTCACCACCCACCGGCCCAGGGCGAGCAGGCCGGCGATCGTGACAGCGAGCAGCACGGCGTTCAGCCACAGCAGCTTCGAGGTGGCGCCGTCGACGGTGTCGAGCGGCAGGGCGACCACCGCGCTCATGCCGTCCGGGCCGGGATTGAGCAGTACCCGCCAGCGGCCGTCACCGCTGATGGCGGACACGGTTTCGGGGTGCCCGTCCCGCAAGCCGAGGTCCTGCGCCTGATCGGCCAGCCGGGGCCCCGGCTTTACCTCCGTGCCGAGGGAGTTGTTCAGCCGGTGCCCGGAGGAGTCGTAGAAGTAGACGTGGAAATCCGACGGCAGTGCGTCCAGGTGCTCGGTCGGCGCGGGGAAAGCATTCCGGAGGGCGTCGCGGAAGGCCGGGGTCGGGGGGTGGAACTCCACCAGCTGCTGGTCGACGCGATCGAGCAGCCAGGAGCGGAGCACCACGTAGCCGATGGCCTGGGAGGTCAGTACCGCCGCCGTGGCGAGGACGGTGACGCCGAGGATCAGTCGTTGTCGCAGTGAGCCGGGTGGCCTGGGCAGGCGGGGGATCACTGCTCCGGCGTCCCCTCGTGGTCGCGGGGCAGCCGCAGGCAGTAGCCGACGCCGCGCACGGTCTGGATGAGCGGCGGCTCGAAGGAGTCGATCTTCCTGCGCAGGTAGCGGACGTACGTCTCGATGATCCTGGCGTCACCGGCGAAGTCGTAGCCCCAGACGTGGTCGAGGATCTGGACCTTGCTCACCACCTGGCCGGCGTTGGACAGGAGGTAGGCCAGGAGCTTGAACTCGGTCGGGGACAGGGCGATGTACTGTCCCGCGCGGTGCACCTCGTGAGCGCCCTCGTCGAGCTCGAGGTCGGCGTAGCGCAGGACGCTCGGTGGTGGCAGTGCCGCGTCCACCGGTGCCGTGCGGCGCAGGATGGCCTCGATGCGCAGCAGCACCTCCTCGATGCTGAACGGTTTGGAGACGTAGTCGTCGCCGCCGACGCTCAGGCCCTGGATGCGCTCGTCGGTGCCAGTGCGGGCGGTCAGGAACAGGATCGGACATTCGTCACCCGCCGCCCGCAGCCTGCGGGTCACCTCGAAGCCGTCCAGGTCGGGCAGCATCACGTCGAGCAGCACCAGGTGCGGTCGCAGGCGTTCGACCTCGACGAGGGCGGACTGTCCGGTGTCGGTGCTGCTCACCTCGTATCCGGTCAGGCGGAGCGTCGCCTCCAGCAGGGTGCGGATGCTGGGCTCGTCCTCGACCACGAGAAGCCGATGTCGCGGACGAGGCGTTGCGGACTGCTCGGTCATGACGTGATGCTGGTCCGTTCTCCCGGGTGGTACCAGTTGCTCCGGCGTCGCCTACTTGGCGGCGCAGTCGTACAGCACGTCGGCTCCTGCTCCGAAGCCCATCGCACTCCCGCTGCTCTTCGACGACGTGCCGCCGTACGTCGATGCCGGAACCTTGGTGCAGTTGTCGGCGATCCAGTCGGAACGCTGCTTGGTGTGGTTGCCGGACCCGGTCATGCCCGGCCTGCCGCCGCTGTTCGTGTCGGAGCCCAGGACGTAGCGTAGTTCCCCGCTCTTCGTCCACTCCTCCAACTGGTCCACCGACGGCGCGTTGTCCATGCTCGTGAAACCGCCCATGCCGATGACGGTCTCGTCCGAGCCCAGGATGAAGGAACTGGCGGCCATGGCACCGCCTTCGACGGCGAGCTTGATGCGGGCGTGGGGTGCGTGCTCCACGGCGTAGTCGAGGATCTTGCGCTGCTCGCTGGTGAGTTCCGCGCCGCCGCCGAAGCCGCCGCGTCCGCTCGGGGCGTTCCCGGAACCGCCGCCGGGGAACGACGGCATGTCGCTGTCTCCCGAGGTTGAGCCTCCGGACATGCCGGGCATGCCGTTCGCTCCCCCTGTGGGCATACCGGACGGCATACCTGACGGCATTCCCGAAGGAACATCGCCGGAGGAGGGCTGACCGGACTGTCCCGAAGGCGCGTCACCACCCGGGAAGCCCGACGGCATCCCCGACGGCATCCCCGACGGAAGGTCGCCGTCGTTCCCGCTCTGCCGGGGCATGCGGCCGCCCCCGCCGAAGCCGAGCGTCGTCGGACCGGCCGTCGGGTTGGAGCCGCCCATCGCGGATGTCGAGCCCGGTACGCTGACCGCCCACGCTCCCGGGGCCACCAGGACCGACGCGACGGCGGCACCCACGGCGACCGTCAGCAGCCTGCCATGCCGCCGCGCGAGGAGCAGCAGGACGACCGCGGCGCAGCCGAGCAGCAGGACCGGCCACACCAGCCAGCCGTTCCAGTCGGAGTCACGGCGGACCAGTGCCACGGCCCAGACCGCGCTGACCACGACCGCGGCCACGCCCACCAGGGGCGCCCAGCGCACGCCGGCCCGGTGGACACGGACCAGGGCGGCGGTCAGTCCGCCGCACAGGGCAGCGATCGCCGGAGCGAGCTGAGTGGTGTAGTAGGGGTGGAAGATGCCCTTCTGTGTCGAGTACACGGCCGCGCAGACCACCAGCCAGGTCCCCCACAGCAGCCAGCCGGAGGCCGGCAGCACGGCGTCGGCGGACAGCATGCCGCGTCGGCGCATCGCCACGCCGACCAGGGCGACGGCCAGGGCCAGTGCGCTGACCGGCAGCAGCCAGCTGATCTGGCCGCCCACCTGCGCGTTGAACAACCGGCCCAGGCCGGACGCGCCACCGAACCCGCCGCCGAACCCGCTCAAGGTCTGGGACATCCCGTCGCTCGAGCCGAAGACCCGGCCCAGCCCGTTGTAGCCGACCACGAGATCCCAGGCCGAACCGTCCTTGCTGCCGCCGATGTAGGGGTGGTCGCCCGGCCACAGGGCGACCATGGCGACCCACCACAGGGAGGACGCCGCCAGGATGGCCCCCGCGCCCAGCAGACGCCGCACTCGCGGTATCCAGGGGCCGCTTCCTCCCACGAGCCAGGCGAGGGTGAACGCGGGAATGACCATCCAGGCGGCGAGCATTTTGGTGAGGAATCCGCACCCGATCAGGAAGCCGCTCGCGCACAGCCACCAGGTCGCGGTCCTGCCCTCGGCCTGCAAGGCGCGGGTGAGCGCGTACGCCGCGGACACCAGCAGCAGGACGAGCAGTGTGTCGGGGTTGTTGTCCCGGTTGATGGCCACGGTGATGGGCGTGAGAGTGAGCACCAGTGCGGCGACCAGCGCCGCCCCCTCCCCCGCCCAGCGCCGCACGGTGCGGTGCAGGACGAGTACCGCGGCCACTCCCTCGATCACCTGCGGCAGGACCAGCGCCCAGCCGTGCAGCCCGAAGATCTTGCTGCTGATCACCTGCGGCCACAGCGCGGCCGGCGGCTTGTCGACCGTGATCACCCCGGCCGGGTCGTACGAGCCGAAGAGGAAGTTGGTCCAGCTCTTCCCCATCGACTTCACGGCCGCGGAGTAGTAGCTGTTGGCCCATTCCAGGGAACCCATTGCCCAGCTGTACAGGACGGCCGCGAGCACGAGGATCGCTCCGAGTGCGGCCGGTGCCGTCCAGGCGGGCAGCGAGCGGACGAACGCAGGCGAGTCGTCGGGGGTCGAGGCGGCCGGTACGGGCTTGAGGTGCGTGGGATTGCTCATGTCGGAAGTCGCTCTCGTCAACGGGTACGGCGGGGGGGCGCTGGTGAAGACGGCCAGCCGCAGCACGGCGAAGCGCACGCAGGTGACCGCGACGGACGCCGTGGCGAGGATCGCTGTCTCCGCGGCTGTCGATGCCCCGGGGTCGATCGATTTGAACCACAGCACCGCGCCGGAGGTGACCAGGTACCCCAGGACGAACAGGCCCCCGGCGCCCAGGTGCGCCCGCGCGGGCGGAACAGTGGAGTACCGGAAGGTGAGGCGTCGGTTCGCCTCCGTGTTGAGGACGGTGAGGACGAACAGCGAGACCAGGTTGGCGACAACCGGGCTCCACCAACCGCGCAGCAGCCAGTACAGCAGCGCCTGCCCGACCGTGGAGACGACACCGATCGCCAGGAAACAGCCGACCTCCCAGGACAACGCGCCACGTCGGGCAGCGGGTGCGAGGACCGCGTCGGGGTGCTCGGCGGCCGGTGCGGGGCGAGACGGTACGGCGACCCGAGCGCCTCCGGATGCCTTGAGCCGCGCCATGCGCCACAGGCCCCGCAGGTCGTCGGTGGCGGTGTTCACCACGTCCACCCTGGTGTCGACGTCCTCGACCCAGTCGACGGGGACCTCGTGGACACGCAGTCCGTTGTGCTCGGCGAGCAGCAGCAGCTCGGTGTCGAAGAACCACGCGTCGTCGCGGGTCACCTGCAGCAACGGCCGCAGCACCTCGGTGCGGGCCGCCTTGAATCCGCACTGGGCGTCGGTGAACCGGACGCCGTGCGTGAGCCGGATGATGCCGTTGTAGCAGCGGGAGATGAACTCGCGGCGCGGGCCGCGCACCGTGCGCGACCCAGGGGCCAGCCGGGAACCGATGGCGAGGTCCGAGTGACCGCTGGCCAGCGGCGCGACCAGCGGAAGCAGCCCGTCGAGGCCGGTGGACAGGTCCACGTCCATGTACACGACGATGTCCGCGTCGCTCGCGCCCCAGACGGTGCGCAGG
>NZ_JBEOXI010000205.1:0-14812 GCF_040296465.1 Streptomyces sp. NPDC002130 | reverse complement strand
GTTCCGTCGGGACGACCGTGGTGAGCGTCCTCCCTTCCGCCGCGACGACCGCGACGACCGTGGCGAGCGCCCCGCCTTCCGGCGCGACGACCGCAGGGACGACAGGCGTGACGACCGGCGCGATGACCGGCGTGGCGAACGGCGTGACGGCGACCGCGGTGGGTTCCCCCGCCGCGACGACCGGGACCGTGGCGGTTTCCGCCGCGAGGACACCCGCGACCGCGGCTTCCGCAGCGATGACCGGGACCGGCCGCGCGACGGTGACCGTGGCGGTTTCCGGCGCGACGACCGCGGTGGTTTCCGGGGCCGTGACGAGCGCCGCGACGACCGCCGCGGGGACGACCGTCGTGGGGACGTCCGCCGTGGGGACGACCGTGGGGAGCGTGGCGGCTTCCGGCGCGACGACGCCGGCCGGGGTGGGCGTCCGGGTTTCCGCCGCGAGGACGGCCCCCGTGGTGACCGCAGTGACTTCCGCCGGGACGACAACCGCGACAACCGCGGCGACCGGGGCGACCGCGGTGGTTTCCGCGGCCGTGACGACCGCGGTGGGCGCGGGCCCCGGCGTGACGACCGCGGTGACCGTGGCTTCCGGCGCGACGGCGATCGGCGTGACGGCGACCGGGGTGGTTTCCGTGGCCGGGACGACCGGCGTGGCCCCGGCCGGTTCCGTGAGGAGCGCGAGCGGGACAGGGAGCCGATCAAGCGGCTGCCGATCCCGGAGGACGTCACGGGTGACGAGATCGACAAGGACGTACGGCAGGAGCTGCAGAGCCTGCCCAAGACGCTCGCGGACGATGTCGCCAGGAACCTCGTGATGGTCGCGCGGCTCCTCGACGAGGACCCCGAGGGCGCGTACGGCTACTCGAGGGTGGCGTTGCGGCTGGCGTCGCGTGTCGCCGCCGTGCGGGAAGCCGCCGGGTTCGCCGCGTACGCCAGCCAGAAGTACGGCGAGGCGCTGGCCGAGTTCCGGGCCGCCAAGCGGATGACCGGGAACATCGACCTGTGGCCCGTCATGGCCGACTGTGAGCGTGGGCTCGGCCGGCCGGAGAAGGCGCTGGACATGGCCGGGGCGCCCGAGGTGCACAAGCTCGACAAGGCCGGTCAGGTCGAGATGCGGCTCGTCGCGGCCGGTGCCCGGCGGGACATGGGGCAGCTGGACGCGGCCATCGTGACGCTGCAGAGCCCCGAGCTGGCTGCGAACTCCGTACAGCCGTGGACCGCGCGCCTGCGGTACGCCTACGCCGACGCGCTGCTCGCCGCCGGGCGTGAGAGCGAGGCGCGGGAGTGGTTCGCGAAGGCTGTCGAGGCCGACCGTGACGGCAGCACCGACGCCTCGGACCGGCTCGCCGAGCTGGACGGCGTGGAGTTCGTCGACGCCATGGTCGAGGACGAGGACGACGAGGCTCCGGCCCCGCCGAAGGCGGATGAGAGCGAGAGCGACGTCGAGGTCGAGGTCGAGAACGACAAGGACTGACGTCCGTAGGAGAAGGGGCGGGACCCAGGCTGTGAGGCCTCGGGTTCCGCCCCTTCGTCACGTCGGCTCGTCATGCCGGCGACGTGCCGGCGCCGGCTCACGTCCCGTCAGAGGTCCAGCGCCCGAAGGACCAGGCCCGTCGCCGGTTTCGGGCCGAACGACGTCGACTTGCGGGGCATCGTCACACCCTGGCGGGCCAGCTCGCGGACGACCTCCTCGCGGACCGGGTGCATCAGGACGGCCGTGCCGCCGTCGCGTTCCGCTTTCTCGACCGTCGCCGCCGTGTCATGGATGTAGGCGATGTGGGCGGGGGAGTCCTCGGAGATGCGCCAGACATGTTCGAGGAGCGTGGCGTGCAGGACCGTCGCGTCCAGCGTGCGCCAGGCCGCGGGGCGGTCGGCGGGGATCGTACGGGCCAGCAGGTCCGGGTCCGGGTGGTCGACGAGGTGGAAGGCGCCGTCGCCGGCCAGCAGGAACGCGTTGCCGGCGCAGGCAGCGTCGGCCAGTGTGTCCAAGGCCCCGGACAGTGGGACGTCGAGGCGGCGCACGCGGAAGTGGCCCTCCAGGGCCGCCACGGCATCGGCGACCGGCAGATCGTGCAGGAGGCGGTGGATGGCGCGGACCCGCAGGGGGTAGCGGGCCGTGTCGACGAGGAGGACCAGGCCGTGGTCCCACGGGCTGGGGGAGGGGTGCTCCGCGCGGAGGCGACGATAGGTCGCCCAGCGGTGGTGGCCGTCGGCGATCAGGGCCTGGTGCCTGCCGAGGTCCGTCTGGATCGTGGCCAGGTCCTCGGGGGCGGTGACCGACCACAGGCGGTGGCGGAAGCCGTCCTCGGTGGTGGTGGCCAGGAGCGGCGGCCGGTCGGCGGTGCGCTCGATCAGATCCGCCGTGGCGGTCGTCGAGCCGTCGCCCCGGTAGGTGAGCAGGAGGGGTTCGAGGTTGGCCGAGGTGGCCCGCATCAGGGCCGCGCGGTCGGCGACGATGTGCGGCATGACGTCCTCGTGCGGCAGCACCAGCCGCTCGGCCGGGTCCGACACGCGCAGGGCGCCGATGACGCCGCGTTGCAGCATGCCGTCGCCGTCCCGCTGCTCGTAGACGTAGAGGCCCGGTTCCGGGTCGGTGGTCAGGACGCCCTCGGACAGCCAGCGGCGCAGGGTGTCGGCGGCCCGTTCGTTGCGGGCGCTGGGAGTGGCGGCCTGGGGGAGGATCAGACGGACGATGTTGTACGGATCGGCGGACTCGAGGTGGTGCAGGCCGTCGGGGCGCACCACGACGTCGTACGGCGGAGATGTGACGGCGGCAAGGCTGCCGACCCGGTCGGGGTCGTAACGAAGGCCTCGGAACGGGGTGAGTTCCAGGCCTCGGTGCGCCGTTGCCTCCGAGTGACCTGCTGTGTTCATCCCGGCATCGTACGGCTGTCGGTGGCATGGGGGATGATCGGGGGAAAGCCGTCGAACGAGGAGCGATGCGGGATGAGCCGAAGCGTCAGGACGAAGCCCGAGGGCAGTGGGCAGGCCCTGAGCGAGGCGTACGACACGGCGCTGCTCGATCTCGACGGTGTCGTGTACGCGGGCGGGAGCGCGATCGCGCACGCGGTCGAGTCGCTGGCCACGGCCCGGGAGGGCGGAATGCGCCTGGCGTACGTGACGAACAACGCGCTGCGGACCCCGGACACCGTGGCCGGGCATCTGACGGAACTGGGGATACCGACGGGCGCGGAGGACGTCATCACCTCGGCGCAGGCCGTCGCGCGGCTGATCAGCGAGCAGGTGCCGCAGGGTGCCCGGGTGCTGGTGATCGGCGGTGAGGGACTGCGGGTCGCGCTGCGCGAGCGGGGGCTCGTGCCCGTGGAGTCGGCGGACGACGATCCGGCGGCGGTGGTGCAGGGGTTCGGCGGGCCCGATCTGCCGTGGGGCCGGTTCGCCGAGGCCTCCTACGCGGTGGCGCGGGGCGTGCCGTGGTTCGCCTCCAACACCGACCTGACGATTCCGAGCGGCCGCGGTATCGCGCCGGGCAACGGGGCCGCGGTGGAGGTCGTCCGGATCGCCACGGGTGCGGAACCTCAGGTCGCGGGCAAGCCGTTGCCCCCGATGCACCGGGAGACCATTCTGCGGACCGGGGCGCAGCGGCCGTTGGTGGTCGGGGACCGGCTGGACACGGACATCGAGGGCGCGTTCAACGGGGAGGTCGACTCGCTGCTCGTCCTGACCGGTGTCACCGACGGCGCGCAGCTGCTGGCCGCGCCGCCGCAGCACCGGCCGACGTATGTGGACGCCGATCTGCGCGGGATGCTCGCCGGTCAGCCGGAGGTCGTCGCGGTGGGCGAGGGCGGCTTCCGGTGCGGTGGCTGGACGGCGACGACCGGTGCGGACCGGCTGGAGCTCGACGGGGAAGGCGAGGCGCTGGACGGGCTGCGCGCGCTGTGCGCCGTGGCGTGGACGGCGGCCGGTGAAGGCGTGTGCGAGCTGGACGGGGGGAAGGCGCTGGCGCGGCTGGGCATCTGAGCGCCTGTCAGTGATCGGGCCGGGTACCCGAGGCGGGGCGGGACACCGAATCTTGCTCGAATGCGAGGGTAGGCTAACCTAACTGCGTGTTGGTCGAGAGTCCCCCCGAACAGCGCGCGGAGACCGCCCCCGCGCCCCCGACCCGACGGGCGGTACGAGCCTTCGGGCTGCTCCTGTCCGTGGCGATCCTGGTGCTCGTCGCGCTGGCGAGTATCGCGATCGGAGCGAAAGAGCTGTCCCTCGGGCAGGTCTGGCACGGCTTGTTCGCGGACTCGGGGACCTACGGCGACGTCGTCGTCGCGGAGCGGCTGTCGCGGACCCTGCTCGGGCTGCTCGCCGGCGCCGCGCTCGGTCTGGCCGGGGCGGTCCTGCAAGCCCTCACGCGCAACCCGCTGGCCGATCCCGGACTGCTCGGCATCAACGCCGGTGCCTCCGCCGCGGTCGTCACGGCCATCACGTACTTCGGGGTCACCTCGCTGACCGGCTACGTCTGGTTCGCGTTCTTCGGCGCGGCCGCGGTCGGGGCGCTGGTCTGGTTCCTCGGCGGCAGCCGGGGCGCCACGCCGGTGCGGCTCGCGCTGGCCGGTACGGCCGTCAGCGCCGCGCTGTACGGCTACCTCCAGGCCGTGATGATCATGGACGAGGCGGCGCTCGGCAAGATGCGCTTCTGGACGGTCGGTTCGCTGGCGTCGGCGACGAACTCGACCATCACGCAGGTCCTGCCGTTCCTGCTGACCGGCACGGTCCTGGCTCTGGCCCTGGCCCGGCCGCTCAACGCGATGGCCATGGGCGACGACACCGCCAAGGCGCTCGGCGCCAACCTCAACCGCACCCGGGCGCTGTCCATGCTGGCCGCGACCGTGCTCTGCGGGGCCGCGACCGCCGCGTGCGGGCCGATCGTGTTCGTCGGGCTGATGGTGCCGCATGTGGTGCGCTCGTTCACCGGGCCCGACCTGCGCTGGATCCTGCCGTACGCGGCGATCCTGTCGCCCGTGCTGCTGCTCGGAGCCGATGTCATCGGCCGACTCGTGGCCCGCCCTTCGGAGCTCCAGGTGGGCATCGTCACCGCGATCCTCGGCGGGCCGGTGTTCATCTTTCTCGTACGACGGCGGAGGACGGCGCAGCTGTGAAGACCACCAACCGTGCCGTGCGGACCGGCGGCCTCTCGGTACGCCTGGACGTGCGGGCCGTCACCGTCGTGCTCCTGCTGGTCGCCGCGGCGCTCGTGGCGAGTGTCGTGCTCATCGGCACCGGCGACTTCCCGATCCCGGCAGCCGACGTGCTGCGGACACTGGTCGGCGAGGGCAATCCGGGCCAGGAGTTCATCGTCAACGAGCTGCGGCTGCCGCGGGTCCTGGTCGGGCTGCTGGTCGGCGCCTCGCTCGGACTCGGCGGCGCACTGTTCCAGGCCATCTCCCGCAACCCGCTGGGCAGTCCGGACGTCCTCGGCCTCGGGCAGGGGGCGACGGCCGGCGCGCTCGCGGTGATCGTGCTGACCTCCGGCAGCGCCAACCAGGTCGCCGCCGGGGCGCTGGCGGGCGGTCTGGTGACCGGGCTCGCCATCTACGTGCTCGCCTGGAAACGCGGCGTGCACGGCTACCGGCTGGTCCTGGTCGGTATCGGCGTCTCCGCGATCGTCACGGCCGTCAACGGCTATCTGATGACCAAGTCCGACATCGTGGACGCGGCCCGCGCGGTCGTGTGGATGACCGGGTCCCTCGACGGCCGGGACTGGGACCAGGTCTGGCCGCTGCTCGCGCTGACCGCCGTGCTGGTGCCGCTCGTCCTGGTCAACGCTCGGGGGCTGCGGATGATGGAGATGGGCGACGACGTGTCGTACGCCCTCGGGGTGCGGGTCGAGCGCGTGCGGCTGCTGCTCATGGTGGCGGCCGTGCTGCTCACCGCGTCAGCCACCGCCGCGGCCGGCCCCGTCAGCTTCGTGGCGCTCACGGCGCCGCAGCTGGCGCGGCGTCTGACCCGCTCGCCCGGGCCGAACCTGCTGCCCTCACTGTGCATGGGCGCCGCCCTGCTGGTCGTCGCCGACTGGGTCTCGCAGCGGGCGTTCGGCGCCGAGCAGCTGCCCGTGGGCGTGGTCACCGGCGTTCTCGGCGGGGTCTACCTGCTGTGGCTGCTGGTCAGCGAGCGCCGGGCGGGCCGGATATGAGCACCGGGGTCGAGAAGAGCACCAGCGGACTGAACAACCAAGGGAGCACCGTGAACCGCCTGTCCGCCGAGAACGTCACCCTCGCCTACGACCAGCGGGTCATCGCGGAGCAGTTGTCGGTGGAGATACCCGACAACTCCTTCACGGTGATCGTGGGCCCCAACGCGTGCGGCAAGTCGACGCTGCTGCGGGCGCTGTCGCGGATGCTCAAGCCGAGCGAGGGCCGGGTGCTGCTCGACGGGCAGGTCATCCAGTCGATGCCCGCGAAGAAGGTCGCGCGGACCCTCGGCCTGCTGCCCCAGGCGTCGATCGCGCCCGACGGCATCACCGTCGCCGACCTGGTCGGCCGCGGCCGCTACCCGCACCAGGGCATCCTGCGCCAGTGGTCCACCGAGGACGAGCGGGTCGTCCAGGAGTCCATGCGGCAGACCGGCGTCGCCGAGCTCGGCGACCGCTACGTCGACGAGCTCTCGGGCGGCCAGCGCCAGCGCGTGTGGATCGCCATGGCGCTCGCCCAGCAGACGCCGCTGCTCCTCCTCGACGAGCCGACGACGTACCTGGACATCCAGCACCAGATCGACGTCCTGGACCTGTGCGCGGAACTGCACGAGGAGCAGGGGCGCACGCTCGTCGCCGTGCTGCACGACCTGAACCACGCCGCCCGCTACGCCACCCACCTCATCGCCCTGCGCGAGGGCCGGGTCATCGCCGAGGGCGCGCCGAAGGACATCGTCACGGCCGAGCTGGTCGAGGAGGTCTTCGGGCTGCGCTGCCAGGTCATCGACGACCCGGAGACGGGCACACCGCTGGTCGTGCCGGCGGCCCGCAAGGCCCGCGTCGAGAGCGCGGTCGGGAAGGTGCCGGCTACAGAAGCTTCCTGAGCTGGAGCAGGTCACGCACACCGGCGTGCAGCTTCACCCGGCCCGAGCCCCAGGCCTTGGCGAAGTTCAGCTCGCCGCCCACCAGGGCCACCAGGTCGTCGCCGGTCATGGCGAGTCTGATCTCGGCCTTGCCGGGCGGCGGCCCCGGCACGGTGTCGTGCACCTCGATCCGCCCGCCGCGCATCCGGCCGGCGAAGGTGACGTCGAGGTCCGTGATGTGGCAGCTCACCGAGCGGTCCAGGGCCGCGGCGTCGCGGACGTCCCCTTCGGCGCGCTGCATGTTGTCCGAGAGCTTGTCGAGTGCGCTGCGGCACTCCTCGATCGTGGCCATCGCGATCGACGGTACCGCAGCGGTTCGCGGTAGCGTCGGGGCATGGACGACGCAGTTCCCGAGACCCCGCCGGTGGCGGAGGAAGAGCCGGCGTACGACCCCGCCGGCCCCGCTCCCCTGAACGTGCCCCGCACGCCCACCGGTGACGCCGGCGTGGACGCCGCCCTGGACCGGCTCGGCGACGCGGACCACCTCGCCACGGACGGGCATCTCGAGGTGTACGAGGATGTACACCGGGGGCTGCGCGACGCGCTCACCGCGCTCGACGCGCTCGACGTACGCCCGGGACCTCCGGTGCCCCCGATGCCGCACGCACCTAGGAGCTGAACCGAACGTGGCAGGAGTCGCACGCCGCCGTCTGGACGCGGAGCTGGTCCGCCGGAAGCTCGCGCGCTCGCGTGAGCACGCCGCGCAGCTGATCGCCGCGGGGCGGGTCTCCGTCGGCAAGACCGTCGCGACCAAACCCGCCACGCAGGTGGAGACCGCGGCCGCGATCCTGGTGGCCCAGGACGACAGCGACCCCGACTACGTCTCGCGCGGCGGCCACAAGCTGGCCGGCGCGCTCGCGGTGTTCGGGCCGCAGGGGCTGGCCGTCGAGGGGCGCAGGGCGCTCGACGCGGGCGCCTCCACCGGCGGTTTCACCGACGTCCTGCTCCGGGCGGGCGCCGCGCATGTCGTCGCCGTGGACGTCGGATACGGACAACTCGCGTGGTCCCTCCAGAAGGATGAACGCGTCACCGTCAAGGACCGTACGAACGTACGCGAGTTGACGCTTGAAGCGATCGATGGGGAGCCAGTGGATCTTGTCGTGGGGGATCTGTCCTTCATCCCGCTCGGGCTGGTCCTGCCCGCTCTGACGCGGTGCGTGAAGCCGGACGCCGACCTGGTGATGATGGTCAAGCCGCAGTTCGAGGTGGGCAAGGAGCGCCTGGGCAGCGGGGGAGTGGTACGCAGCACCCAGCTGCGGGCCGAAGCGGTACGGGGGGTGGCCGAGAAGGCCTGGGGGCTGGGGCTCGGGGTGAAGGGCGTGACGGCCAGTCCGCTGCCCGGGCCGTCGGGGAATGTCGAATACTTTCTGTGGCTGCGGTCCGGGGCACCGGAACTGGACCCGGCCGAGGCAGACCGTGCAGTGGCGGAGGGGCCGCGTTGACCGAGAACCGAGCTCGTACTGTTTTCCTGCTCGCCCACACGGGCCGGCCCGCGGCCGTGCGCAGTGCCGAGCTCGTCGTGAAGGGGCTGCTGCGCTCCGGTCTGGGGGTGCGCGTCCTGGAGGCCGAGGCGCGCGACCTGCCACTGCCGGCGGAGGTGGAGCTGGTCAAGGAGGCCACACCGCAGTGCCTCGACGGGTGTGAGCTGCTGATCGTGCTGGGCGGTGACGGCACGCTGCTGCGCGGCGCCGAGTTCGCGCGGGCGTCGGGTGTGCCGATGCTCGGCGTCAACCTCGGGCGCGTCGGGTTCCTCGCGGAGGCCGAGCGGGACGACCTCGACAAGGTCGTCGACCGGGTGGTGACCAAGGCGTACGAGGTCGAGGAGCGGATGACCGTCGACGTCGTGGTGCATCAGAACGGCGACATCGTGCACACGGACTGGGCGCTGAACGAGGCGGCCGTGCAGAAGGTGTCCGCCGAGCGGATGCTGGAGATCGTCCTGGAGATCGACGGGCGGCCGGTGACGGGGTTCGGCTGTGACGGGATCGTGTGTGCGACGCCCACCGGGTCGACGGCGTACGCCTTCTCGGCGGGCGGGCCGGTGGTGTGGCCGGAGGTCGAGGCGCTGCTGATGGTGCCGATCTCCGCGCACGCGCTGTTCGCGAAGCCGCTCGTGACATCGCCGGATTCTGTGTTGGCTGTGGAAGTTCTGCCCCACATTCCGCCGGGTGTGCTGTGGTGTGACGGGCGGCGGACGGTGGAGTTGCCGGCCGGGGCGCGGGTGGAGGTGCGGCGGGGGGCCGTGCCGGTGCGGCTGGCGCGGCTGCACCACGCGTCCTTCACGGACCGTTTGGTGGCGAAGTTCGCGCTGCCGGTTTCCGGGTGGCGGGGGGCGCCTCACTAGCGGTTTGTGGGGGGTGGTTGCGGAGCGTCGGCGGGCGCGGGTGGATCGTGGTTGTTCGCGCAGTTCCCCGCGCCCCTGAGCCCGGACCACTCGCGTGGGTGACAAGGGCAGGCCGGTCGCAATCCGTGGCCCGGACCTCGTAAGGTCGTGTCCGTGTTGGAGGAGATGCGGATACGGTCGCTGGGCGTGATCGACGACGCCGTCGTCGAGCTGTCGCCCGGGTTCACCGCGGTCACCGGTGAGACGGGTGCGGGCAAGACCATGGTGGTCACCAGCCTGGGGTTGCTGCTGGGCGGGCGGGCCGACCCCGCGCTCGTGCGGATCGGGGCCGGCAAGGCCGTCGTGGAGGGGCGGATCACCGTTCCCCGCGACGCCACGGTCGCGGTGCGCGCCGAGGAGGCCGGGGCCGAGCTGGACGACGGGGCCCTGCTGATCAGCCGTACCGTCAGCGCCGAGGGGCGCTCGAGGGCGCACCTGGGCGGGCGCAGCGTGCCCGTGGGCGTGCTCGCCGAGCTCGCGGACGAGCTGGTGGCCGTGCACGGGCAGACCGACCAGCAGGGGCTGCTCAAGCTGTCCCGGCAGCGGCAGGCGCTCGACCGGTACGCGGGCGACGCGGTCGCCGGGCCGCTGGCCAAGTCGATCGGCATCGATTGGTAGCGTGCGTTCCGTTGTCTCGGGCGGGCTACCCGGGCGGGGATGCCTCGCCTCGTTTGCAACACCGTGCGTCGTTACGCGCGCTGCGCCTGATCCCCATGCCACAAGGCCGCTCCTGTGTTGGCCAGCTCCGCCTTACGTTGACCGCAGTCTGGCATCGCCCGGTTGAGGAGTTGCCAGAATGTTGGGCCGTGGTGCGCTTCGCGGAGATGCGCCAGCTCGTGCGCGAGCACGTACTCAACGAGCGCCGGGCGCAGCTGCATGGCCGCCCAGTGAATGCGTACTCGCCCATCGGGCAGAGCCGAGCCCCATTTATTGCCGAGATCAGCCACTTCGATCACTTGAGGATCAACGCGTAAACGCTTGGCCCAGTCCTTGGCCCGGGGTTTGAGCCAGGTGAGCCCTGCCGTTCGATACCAGGCGATGACGTGCTCATATCCAAGATCAGCGAGAGCCCTGGGGAGGTTCAGCTTGCCGCGCTGCAACCGCACCCGATGGTCGTCGGTGTCAATAATTCGAAGCTGGTAGCTGCGGCCAAGGTAGAGAAAGCCTTCACCGTCAACGAGTTCCTTGACGACCGGCTCGTAATGCAGAGATTCCTTCTCAGCCAGTTTGCGGTAGATCCATTCCCGCTTGGATGCGAGGAAGTGTTCAAGCTCCGCCTGTTCGACGTCCGGTGCAACTTTTAGTTGCAGACTGCCGTCGCGGTCGATGGTCAGTTTCGCCTTTCGGCTGGTGCCGACGGTTTCGACGGGAATGGTCATCCCATCGAGTCGTAGTGTCATCACGGTCACGTTTATCACCGCGCCCTGGCAGCAATGAGGGACTGGTTCGCCTTGGCAAGTTCCATCAATTTGTCGGCCAGCGAAGCCTGCTCATCGAAGGGGAACAGGTCACGGTCGTCGAGGGTGTGGATCAGCTGCCTACGCAGGAAGTCTTGTTTGTGCGGGTTATGCCAGAACCGCACGATCCTGGCTTGCTTCTCGACTTCGATCACAATCTCCTGCGCCAGGTGAACGATGTCGATGCGAACTTCCTCGGACAGCGTTGAGTCGGTCGCGAATTCCGCCTCCAATAGACCGTAGAAACGGGCAACCAGAGGATCCTCGTGCACCGCGCTTCCGCTGTCATCACTCTGCGCGTCACCGAGTAATTCGGTCAGTGCCAACGCCAGCTGTTCCCACTTGTCCGTCAGTGTCTTCAGGATGTCGTCGAGCCGTTCGGACAGCTTGGTGTAGCGAGCAGGGTCTTCGTCGAAGTTCTTCCGAATGTGGTAGCGAAGCGCGTGTTCCATCTCGGAAGCCTTGGCCTTGTCGGAGGTTAGGCCTTGGACCTTGGCGAGAAAGTCGGGGTCGGTGATCGACACCGGTGGAATCTTGGTGGCGATGTCAAGGGCGGTCACATGCTCGTCGATCAGCTTGCGGACCTTCTCGCCGTAAAGGGAACTGTCGAAGTCGCCGAGCCCGTCGTCGCGGTAACGGCGCTTGGCAGCCAGCGAAATAATGCCAAGGCGTTTGGCGTCCCGCACGAACGGCAGAGCCTCGGGGCGCGGCATGACAGTGTCCATTGTCGAGAGGAACTGCTTCAGAAGTACTCCGAAGCGGGCGCGGAGAGCTTCATCGGCCAGCACTTGCACGCAGGCCTCGACATCCTCGGGAGTGTCGAAGGTATCGATGCCGGCTTGGGCAAAGACTGCAACCACTCGTGCGTGCCGATCTCGTAACTTGGGCAACTCGGCCTTGATCGAAGCCAACGCGCCGATCGCATCTTCGGCATCTTCCGGCGCGTAGGCCTTTAGCGCCTTTTGCAGATGTGCGCCGACGCCGTAATAGTCGACCAGCAGCCCGGCACTCTTACCTGTGGCGGTTCGGTTGACGCGAGCAATCGCCTGCAACAGTTCGGCGTCTTGGATGGAGCGGTCCAGGTACAGCACTTGCTCAACCGGCGCGTCGAAGCCCGTCAGCAGCATGGTACGCACGATCAAGAAGGCCACCGGACTGGTCTTTTCGCCCCGTTGCCCGAGCTTTTTCTTGAAGTCCTCGATCACGACGTCTTGGCGGGACTTGTCGGTCCACTGCGCCCAGGTCGGGTCGTCGTTGTGGCTGCCCGAAATCACGGGGATGAATTCCAACGCCTTGAGTAATTCGGTCTGAGGGACCGCACGCACTAGCATCTGCGTCTTGCGGTCCAGACCGTCGATGTCGACCGCATCACCGTTGGAGTCGGTACGCAGATGGGCGGGCAGCGCTTCGATCTGAGCCACCAACTCATCGCGGGCAGTCGTCAGGGCTTCGTGGTAGCGGATTGTCGCCAAACGGCTTGAGGCGGTCACTTGCGCTTTGAAGCCGTTCGGCATCACGGTCGAAACATAGTGCCACATCATTGATTTCGCTTTGGCCGCAATTAGATTGGGCGCTTCGAGAACCGAGCCGGCCGTGGCATAACGGGTTTTCAGCTTTTCGATCTCAGCGTCGGTGTGGTCCGCGAACATGTCTTCGAACAGCTCATCCAGATCGCTACCACCCGCGACTGCACCCTTGGCCGTCCGACCCTCGTAGAAGATCGGTACGACAGCGCCGTCTTCCTCCGCCTGCCGAATCGTGTACTTATCGATGAACTCGCCAAAGATCGACTCAGTACGCTTCTTGCCTTCGCGCATGATCGGCGTGCCTGTGAACCCGATCTTCGCGGCGTTCGGTAGCGCGGCCATAAGGTTCGCGTGGAGCGTCGAAGTCTGCGAACGGTGCGCCTCGTCGACCATGATGAGAATCGACTCATCGGTATTGAGCACACCGAACGAAACGACGCCCCCATCACCGTCTAGGCCGTGGTCTTCAGAACTCTGCGTGTCGGTATCACGGTATTTGTGAATCATCGCGAACACCAACGCGGGGCCATGCTCGGCCAACATCGTGCGGAGCTTCGCCGACTTCCGGGCGCGTTGGACGGTCTCGCCTGACAGTTTGGCAGTCGCCGCCAGTTGCTTTTCCAAGTCGGTCCGGTCAGTGATGATCACGACCTTGAACGCGCGCAGCACAGGGTCGGAACGCATAGCGCGCACCAGGAACACCATCGTCAGGGACTTGCCCGATCCCTGGGTGTGCCATACCAACCCGCCGCGACGGTCATGCTCACCATCAATTTTGCGACTCTTGCCGGTTCGCAGACGGTTGATAGCTTTGAGGACTGCGCGGTACTGCTGATAACGCGCGACAATCTTGACGCGCCTGCCACCAGCTTCTTGAAATAGAGTGTAGTGACGGATAATATCGAGAAGGTTTGCGGGAGTAAGCATCCCAGCAACGAGGAGTTCCTGCCCGGTCAATTCGGCGGCAGGTTTACCCAAATGGTCCGCCAACTGATCTCGGCTCAGCGGCGCAGCATCCTTCCATTCCAGGAAGTGCTCAGCACCAGAGGTGAACGTGCCGACGCGGGCCTTGTCGCCGTAGCTCGAGACCACGAATTGGTTCGTCCAAAACAACTGCTCGCTACCCTCAGACGCACCGAGATCCCGCTGATTGGCGTAACGCCGCAACTGATCGATCCCCGCGGCCATCGGATCGGTGGCATAGGGGCTCTTGCACTCGATCACAACCAGCGGAATGCCATTGACGAACAGCACCACATCAGGCACGACGAACTTCTTGGTTTGCCCGCCCGGCTCGTCCACACGGAACTGGTTGACCGCCAGGAAGTCGTTGCGTTCTGGGTGGTTGAAGTCGATGAACCTGATTCGCTGGCTTCGGCCTTGATCCCATTCGGGCAATCCTGCGACGGACACGCCTTCGAGGAGCTGATCGGTCAGGCGTTCGTTGATTTCAGCCAACTTGCCCGTCTCGGTACGAGTCAGGGCGGATACCGCCTCGGACAGTCGTGAGTCATCCAGCCACGGCTGACCGTCGGGACCGAGATTAATTTGGTACAGCATCTGGCGCAGGCGAGCCTCGATCAGCGATCCACGAAACGAATCGCGTCCAGTCACGGTCGGATCGGATTTGGAGCCCTCGATGCGCGTCCAACCAAGACCGGCCAGCTGTTCTAACAGCGGCTTTTCAGAATCAGTGTATTCAGGACCACGACTCACAATGCAGTCTCCAAAAGCACACGAACGCGACCAGTCAATAGGTCGCACATGAGACCCTGCTTTTGTTTTTGCAGCTTCTGAACTTCGAGCTGAGCGTGAGTAACGCGATCGTCCAGCGCATCCAGCACGGCGACTACTTTGCGCTGCATTGCCGACGACGGTGCCGGAAATTTTAGATTCGAGATCGTGGGCAAATTCAGGCCAGCCTTTGCTCCTTGATCATTTAAGCGAGAGAACTGCGCCCGACCGAGGGGTGAGCTCAGATAATGGCCGATCCACCGGGAGTTCGACTCTTCCTCGTTGAACCGCACCAAGGCAATATGCTGGTTTATGTAGGCCTCGCCAAGATCTGAGGGGACAACGCCAATAATCCCCAAGTCAGCAGTAATAGATATGAGTAGATCGCCCCTTTGTAGCGACGTCCGACCTCCCTCGCCGTCAGACGGTACGCGTACATGAACCAACGAATCGAAACGAAGGTTGATGTGGGTGCGCGTTAAGTTACCAATCCTGATAAACTTCGCACCTTCATCAGAGTAATAACGTGCCCAGCCACGGGATCCTGAAGTAATGAGAGTCGCCGATTCGCCAATGCGAGCAATCGGCCAATCGCCGGAGAATAGATCTGAAACGAGCCCCTGCTTCGTAAGCTTAAGCTTGGCTATAAT
>NZ_JBEOXI010000204.1:0-15019 GCF_040296465.1 Streptomyces sp. NPDC002130 | reverse complement strand
GACGGCTTCCAGCCGCTCGACCTCACCGGACCGCACGAGGTGTTCCACAGCGCGGCGAGTATCGCCGGGCGCCCCCGTGTCGTCCCGTCAGGCCCGGGTCACCGAGGCGCTCAGCGTCCGAACCCCAGGATCCCCCGCAGGCTGTCACCGACCGCCGCGACGGCAGGCTGCGGCGTGCTCGGCGCCTGCTGCGTCGCCGACTGCGGCTTCGGGTCGGGGGTCTTCTTGCACACCGCGTCGGCCACGCCGTTGCCGTGCGGGACCTTGCCGTTGGTCAGGTACGTGGCGAGGTGCTTGTCGAGGCAGGCGTTGCCGCTCAGCGTGATGCCGTGGTTGCCGCCGCCCTGCTCCACGACCAGGCTGGAGCCCTTCAGCAGCCGGTGCATGGTGACACCGCCCTGGTAGGGCGTGGCCGCGTCGTCCGTCGCCTGGAACAGCAGCACCGGCGGGAGCTTGCTGTTGGCGACGTTCACCGGCTTCAGCGACTTCGTCGGCCAGAACGCGCACGGCGCGTTGTACCAGGCGTTGTTCCAGGCCATGAACGGAGCCTTCTCGTACACCGCCCAGTTGTCCTTGCGCCACTGCTTCCAGTCGCGCGGCCAGGACGCGTCACGGCACTGCACCGAGGTGTAGACGCTGTACCCGTTGTCGCCGGAGGCGTCGATCGCCGCGATGTTGTCGTAGGCCTTGACCAGCGCGGCGGTGTCGTGGTTGTTGACGTAGGCCGCGAACGTCTGGGCGAGCGTGGGCCAGTAGCCGTTGTTGTAGCCGCCGGGTATGAAGATGTCCTCCAGCTCGGAGGCGCCCACCTTGCCGCCGGCCGGCTTCTTGGCCAGGGCCGCCCGCATGGCGTACCACTTGGCCTCGATCTTCTTCGGGTCCTTGCCGAGCTTGTACGTGGAGTCGTACTTGGCTATCCACGCCATGAGCGCCTTGTGGCGCTTGTCGAAGGCGTAGTCCTGCTGGATGTTGTCGTCGTACCAGACTCCGGTCGGGTCGACGATCGAGTCCAGCACCAGGCGCCGCACCCGCTCGGGGAACAGCTTGGCGTAGACCGCGCCCAGGTAGGTGCCGTACGAGTAGCCGAAGTAGTTGATCTTCGGTGCGCCGAGGGCCTTGCGGATGGAGTCCATGTCCTTCACGGCGCTGACCGTGTCGATGTACGGCAGGACGTCCTTGTACTTCGTGCCGCAGGCCTGGGCGAAGGACTTGGCGCGCGCGAGGTTGGCCTTCTCCAGGGCCGGTGTGCTGGGTACGGAGTCGGGGCGGACCGGGTCGAAGTAGCCCGGCTTGCAGTCCAGGGCGGGCTGGCTCTCGCCCACTCCGCGCGGGTCGAAACCGATGACGTCGTACTGGGCCGCGACCTCCTTGGGCAGGGACGACGCGACGAACGGGGCCAGCGACAGACCGCTGCCGCCGGGGCCGCCGGGGTTGACGAGCAGCGGGCCCTGGGACTTCGGCGCGGTGTGCGGCACGCGGGACAGCGCCAGCGTGATCTGCTTCCCCCGCGGCTTCGCGTAGTCGAGGGGGACCTTCACGGACGCGCACTGGAGCGTCGGGGAGTCGTCGGTCCCGCACTTCTTCCAGGCGATCTTCGCGGTGGCGGTCCGGGCGGTGTTCGCGGACTGCGACGCGCTGGCATTGGCGGGGACGGCGGTGAGGGTCCCGGCCAGTACGACGGTCGCGCCGCACAGTACGGCTGCGCTTCTTCTCATGGAGTCTCTCGCAACGGTGAGGGGGGTCAGGCCCGCGAGTGACACGGGCCGTGCCGCATCGTTTCGGAAGAGCGCACCGCTCATGTGCGGATTCGACCGAGACTTGACCAAATCGAGTCACAGTCCGCTCTCAGAGACCCCTCACAAAGGGAGTGTTTCTGACAATTTCTGACAGGCCGACAGGCTGACAGGTCGACAGGCCGGAGGGCCGGAGGGACAGGCCAGGCGGGCAGGCCGGGCCGACCTGTCAGGCGGACCAAGGGGCGCCCGAGGAGCACCGGGCGCCCCCGGCTCACCCCGTGCTCACGTCGCCGAGCAGCTCACACTCGGCGCACCCCCGCCCCCGGGCGTCCCGCCGAAGCCGAAGCTCGCCGAACCGCCCGCTGCCACGCTGCCGTTGTGTGCGGCGTTGACCGCCGTGACGGTCGCGCCGGTCTGGGTGTGGGTCGCGTTCCACATGGTCGTGACCTTCTGCGACCCGCTCCACGTCCACGTCACCTTCCACGACTTCAGCGGAAGCGTGCCCGTGTTGGTCACCTTCACCTCGGCGTTGAAGCCGCCGCCCCAGTCGCTGCCTACGGTGTAGGCGGCGGTGCAGGTGGGCGTGGGGTCGCCCGGGCCGCCCGGGCCGCCCGGGCCGGGGCCGGGGGTGCCGGTGCCGAAGCCCGGGGCCTTGATGGGCGCCAGGTACGCGTCCTTCGCCGTGTCGACCGTCTGCCAGTCGTCCTTGAGGATGCCGCCCGTGTCACCGGAGTTGGGGTTCCAGGACCAGAACGTCCAGTGGAAGCCGTCGGCCCCGTACGCGGACGTCGAGCGCAGGTACTTCACCAGCTCGGCCAGCCACTTCTGGTCCACCGCCGGCTGGAGCGTCGTACCGAACTCGCCCAGCCACACCGGGGCGATGTTCTGCTTGAAGACGTATCCCCAGTACTTGTCCCAGATCCCCGGCATGTTGGCGGGGAAGGACGGGTCGGTGAACCAGGACTGCTGCGCCACCGACGTCGCGTAGTCGTGCGCCGAGTACACGAGCCGGTTGGGGACGTCCAGCTGGACCGGGTACTGGGCCACGCCCATGAGGTTGCCGCCCCACCAGCCGTTCGTGCCGTCGAACGACTGCACGCCCTCGACCATGATCAGCAGCTCGGGGTTGACCGACAGCACGGCGTTGCCCGCGCGCTGGGCGGCCAGGCGCCAGTCGCGGGAGGTGTCGCCGCAGCCCCAGCAGGCCGGGTCGTGGGGCTCGTTGTGCAGGTCGATGCCCACCACCGTGGAGTCGCCCTTGTAGCGCGTCGCCAGGGCCTTGAGGTTGGTGATCCACGTCGACTCGGGGACCGACGCCGTGTACCAGAGCGCCGACTGGCCCGCCGCGTCCGGGCGGTGGCGGTCCAGGACGATCTTCAGGCCGGACTGGCCCGCGTAGGCGACGATCTTGTCCAGGACCTGGAGGGACGTCAGCCCGCGCAGGTCCGTGTTCTTGCCGTCGTGACTGATGCTGTCCGGCATGGTGCCGGGCTTGAGGATGTCGTCGCTGTAGGGCATGCGGATGGTGTTGTAGCCCAGCGACCTCATCTGGTCGATCATGCTCTTGTAGTCGCGGGCCCACAGGCCGTGGACGACGTGGTTGGCGGTCTCGAAGCCGAACCAGTTGATACCGGCGATACGGACCGGCTGCCCGGCCGCGTCCAGGATCTGCCGGCCGCTGGTGTGCCAGTAGCCGGCACCGGCGGCCTCGGCGGCGGCATCGGCCCGTGCCGACTGCACGCCGGCCAGCGGTAACAGGAGCGCCGCGGCAACACACAGCGCTCTGCGCAGAGTGCGGAACATGTGGCTGCTTCCTCTCGGTCCTCTGGGGGAGGGTGAGGCACGGCACCCGGAACTGACTGGGAGCGCTCCCATCATGCCGCGCACCTCCCAGAGAACTGACGCAACATGAGCACGTCAAGACCCTGGGAGGTGCGGGACCGCAGTGACCGCTACCGGCTCAGCTTCTTGAACCGCCGAACGGCCAGCGGGAGGAAGATCGCCGTCAGGATCACCGGCCACACCCCGGCCATCAGCAGCGCGTGCTGCTCGACCCAGGTGTCACCACCGACCGGATTGCCGAACAGCTCGCGGGTCGCCGCCGCCGTGGAGGAGATCGGGTTCCAGACCGCCACCCAGCCGAGCCAGTCGGGCATGAGCTGCGGTGCGACGAAGATGCTGGAGATCATCGTGAAGGGGAAGGCGACCGCGAAGAGACCGCCCGCCGCCTCCGGGTTGGGCACGATCAGGCCGAGCCACACCCCGATCCAGATCAGCGAGAAGCGCAGCCACAGCAGCAGCCCGAACGCGCCGAGGAAGCCCGCGCCGCCGTCCGGCCGCCAGCCCATGGCGAGCGCGGTGAGCATCATGATCGCCAACTCGGCGCAGGCGACGATGATGTCGGTGACCCCGCGCCCGGCCACCACGGCCGAGGAGGCCATCGGCATCGAGCGGAAGCGGTCGATGACACCCTTGGTGGAGTCGTAGACCACGACGGTCGCCGTGTTGATGAAACCGAACGCCATGGTCATCGCGAACATGCCCGGCATCAGGAAGTCCTTGTAGTCCCCGCCGCCCGGCACCTTCATGGCGCTGCCGAAGACATAGCCGTAGAGCAGCACGGACATGATCGGGAAGCCCAGCTGCCAGGCGATGTTGACCGGCTGGCGCTGGTAGTGGGTCAGGCCGCGGCGGACGATGTTCCAGCAGTCGGCGAGCAGCCAGGAGGCAGCGCTCCGCGTGCCGGGTGTGCTGAGGTCGGTGGCGCTCATGCTGCGGACTCCTTCTCGGTCCGGTGGCCGGTCAGGCGCAGGAACACGTCGTCGAGGCTCGGCCTGCGCAGCCCGATGTCCTCGACGCGGACGCCCTCGTCCTGGAGGGTCCGGGCGACCTCGGTGAGGGCGGTGACCCGGTCGGTGACCGGGGCGTGCACCCGCAACTCCGTCTCGTCCGCCTCGGGTTCGCCGTCCGCGACCCGGGCGACCACCTTCACCACGCGCGGGATCTCGGACCGCTCGGCGACCACGACCTCGATACGGTCTCCGCCGACCAGGCTCTTCAGCCCGTCCGGGGTGTCGTCGGCGATGGCCCGCCCCTGGTCGATGACGGTGATCCGGGAGGCCAGTTTGTCGGCCTCCTCCAGGTACTGCGTGGTCAGCAGCACGGTCGTGCCGCTCGCCACCAACGCCCGCACGGATTCCCAGACTTCGCCCCGGCTGCGCGGGTCGAGCCCGGTCGTCGGCTCGTCGAGGAAGAGGACGGCCGGGGCGAGGATCATCGACGCGGCGAGGTCGAGGCGGCGCCGCATGCCGCCGCTGTACTTGCCCACGCCCTTGTCGGCGGCGTCGGTCAGGTCGAACTGCTCCAGCAGCTCGGCCGCCCGCAGCCGGGCCCGCCTGCCGCCCAGGTGGAAGAGGCGGCCGAACATCTCCAGGTTCTGCCGGCCGGTGAGCACCTCGTCGACCGCCGCGTACTGGCCGGTGAGGCCGATCCGGGCCCGGACCTCGCGCGCCTGCCGGACGACGTCCAGACCGGCGACCGTCGCGCTGCCCCCGTCCAGGCGGATCAGCGTGGACAGGATGCGGACGGCGGTGGTCTTGCCCGCCCCGTTCGGCCCGAGCAGACCGTGCACCGTGCCCTCGCGCACCTCCAGGTCGAAGCCGTCGAGGGCGCGTTTGTCGCCGTACCTCTTCTCCAGCGCCTCGGCCCGCACCGCGTATCCGTCCATGCCGCCCCCTCCCGCGCGCCCGTGCCCCGTCGGCACCGAACTGAGTACAGCGTACCCGATTACGCGTACGCCGTACCCAGTTTTTTCGCGAGGACCTAAGCTGGGCTCCATGACGAGCGGTTCGAGGGGCACGGGCGGTACGGAGACCAGCGGCAGCGGCGACATCGCCCGCACGCTCGAACTGCTGTGGGACACCGGCCGCCGCCCCAGTCGCGGCCCCAAACCGACCCTGACACTGGACCGGATCGTGGAAGCGGCGATCCAGGTGGCGGACACCGAGGGGCTGGAGGGCCTCTCCATGCGCCGCGTCGCGGCCGAGCTCGGCACCGGCACCATGTCGCTCTACCGGTACGTGCCCGGCAAGGGCGAGCTGCTCGACCTCATGCTGGACCGGGTGCAGCGCCCCTCCGAGAACCCGGCCGACCTCGGCGACGGCGGCTGGCGGGCGGCCCTGGAGGCACTGGCCCGCGCCACCCTCGCCCTCTACCGCGGCCACCCCTGGCTGCTCCAGGTCAACCAGTCCCGCCCGATCCTCGGCCCGAGCGCCCTCGACGGCATGGAGAAGGTGATGGCCCTGATCCGCCCGATGGGGCTGAGCGACCCCGAGCTGGTCTCCGCGATCATCATGATCGACGGGTATGTCGTCGGGGCCGCGCGCACGCAGCTGTACCAGCTGGAGGCGGAGCGCCGGACGGGGCTGACGGACGCCGAGTTCTGGCAGGCGCAGGTGCCGGCCCTGGAGAAGGCCATGGCCTCGGGCCGCTACCCGGTGATGGCATCGCTGTCCGAGGACACCTTCGGGCCGGACTTCGACCACTTCGAGTTCGGGCTGCAGCGGATCCTGGACGGGCTGGACGTGCTGGTGGAGAGGCGCGGAAACGCTCGGTGACGGGCGCCGAGGAGCCGGGCCGCGACTTCAAACTGCCGCCCCGGCCAGCGCCTTTGACGGACACTGCCTAGGTCGTGTCCGCAAAGTCCCGTCGTCCGCCCGGAGGGCGGGCCCCGCGGCGTCTGCGGACACGGCCTAGCGCCGACGCCTCAGCCCCCGCAGGGCCAGCACCGCCACCAGAACCGCACCCGCGGCGATCGCCCCCGTCTTCAGGTTGCCGCTCAGCCCGTCTCCCCCGCCCTCGGACGCGGTCGAACTCCCGCTCCCGGACGACGAGTCGGAGCCGCCGCTCCCGGGGGCGTCCTGCGGTTCGACCGGGCTGTCCGCGCCCTCGGCGCCGTACATCAGCTTCTTGCCGTCCGCGGTGTAGGTGACGGACTCCCCCTGCCCCAGGAACGGCACGCCGAGCCGTTCCTTCTTCTTGATCTTCCCGCCGTTCCAGTCGTAGGCGATCGCGCCGAAGTAGCTGCGCACGACGAGGTGTTCGCCGTCCGGGGAGAGCGTGGCGTCGGTGGCCTCCAGGTCGGGGACCGCGGCGATCGGACGGAAGACGTTCGTCCCGGACGGGGAGAGCTGCGCCGGACCCTCGTACAGGTGCCCGCCCTTCTCGTTCTTGTCGACGATGTAGACGCGGCCGGTCTTCGGGTGCACGACGAGCGACTCGGCGTCCCGCGCGCCGTCGGAGTACTTCACGACGTACTGCGTGGCCTTGATCGTCTGGTCGCGCAGGTTCTTCGGCTCGGGCAGCCGGTAGATCCACACGTACGGCCAGGTGCCGCCGAGGTTGTCGCCGATGTCGCCGACGTAGATCTGGTCGTCCGGTCCGATGGAGATGGCCTCGACGTCGCGCGGGCTGCCCACGCCGGACATGGTGATCGTGGCGACCGTCTCGCCCGTGGCGCTGTCGACGGCGTAGAGGTACGCCCCGTCGTCGCTGTCGTTGTGCGTCCAGTAGATGCCGGGGTGCTGCCGCGAGGCGGCCAGACCGCTGGACTCGGTGATGCGCGGGTCCTTGATCGTGAACTTCTCGTCGCCGTCGGCGGCGGAGGCGGGCACGGCGAGGGCGCCCGTGAGGAGGGCCGCGGCGAGGAGTGCGAACGGTCTGCGCATACCCCAAGCCTGCCATCCGGCCCGGCGGTTCACCGGCGTAACGGATCACGGGTCCGATGAGCGGCCGAACTGCGTGTCCCGACTCACACCCCGTCGACCGTCGAGATCGTTCATCATGAGCGGATGCTCAGGTTCATGCCCGTCGGTGACTCCATGACGATCGGAAGCACGGGCGAACACACATGGCGCTACCGGCTGTGGCAGCACCTGTGCCGTTCCTACGGCGGCCCCTTCACCCTCGTCGGCCCCCGCGAGACGCTCTACGACAAACTCGCCGAGGCCCCCGTGTCGTACGGGTACGCCGAACCGGACTTCCCGCGTGCCCACCTGGCCGGCTGGGGCGAGGGCTGGCAGCACATGGCGCCGCTGATCGGCGACGCGGTGCGGACGTGCCACGCCGACGTGCTCCTGGTCTCCCTGGGCCTGATCGACCTGGGCTTCTACACGAACGCCGAGCAGACCACCGAGAACGTCCGGGCCTTCACGGCCGAGGCACGGGCGGCGAACCGGCGGGTGGGCATGGTGTGGCTGCCGGTCACCCCGAACGTGCGCGCCCAGTCGGACGAGCCCTTCGCCGGCGAGGTCGCCCGTTTCAACGAACTCCTCGCCAAGACGGCCGCCGACCTCGACGAGCCCGGTTCCCCCGTCCTCCTGGCCTCACCCCCGCCGTCGTACGACGTCGCCACCGACACCTACGACGGCACCCACCCCAACGCGAGCGGCGAGCACAAGATCGCGGCGGCCTTCGCGGAGGCGATGCACCAGGGCTGGGACCTGGCGGGGCCCTACGAGGCGTAGCCCCTCACGAACGGGGAGGCGGGCACGCACGCCCGGGTTCGTGCTTGCTTGGAGCGCACTTCAAGACGTTGGCTTGGACCCCATGGAGTACACGCAGCTCGGACGCACGGGACTCAAGGTCAGCCGACTCGTCCTCGGCACCATGAACTTCGGCCCGCAGACCGACGAGGTCGACAGCCACGCCATCATGGACGCGGCGCTGGACGCGGGCATCAACTTCTTCGACACCGCCAATGTGTACGGCTGGGGCGAGAACAAGGGCCGTACCGAAAGCATCATCGGCAACTGGTTCGCCAAGGGCCAGGGACGGCGCGACAAGGTCGTACTCGCCACGAAGGTCTACGGCAACATGGGCGCCGACGGCCCGGCCTGGCCCAACCACGACAAGCTCTCCGCCGTCAACATCCGGCGGGCCGTGGACGCCAGCCTCAAGCGGCTCCAGACGGACCACATCGACGTCTACCAGTTCCACCACGTCGACCGGGACACCCCCTTCGACGAGATCTGGCAGGCGATCGACGTCCTGGTCCAGCAGGGCAAGATCCTCTACGTCGGGTCGTCGAACTTCCCCGGCTACAAGATCGCCCAGGCCAACGAGATCGCCGCCCGGCGCGGCGGGACCATCGGTCTGGTCAGCGAGCAGTGCCTGTACAACCTCGCCGAGCGGCGCGCGGAGATGGAGGTCGTCCCGGCCGCCCAGGAGTACGGGCTCGGCGTCATCCCCTGGTCGCCGCTGCACGGTGGCCTGCTGGGCGGTGTGCTCAAGAAGGAGGTCGAGGGCAAGCGCCGCGCCTCCGGCCGCGCGGCCGACGCGCTCAACGACCCCGCCATCCGGACGCAGATCCAGTCCTACGAGGACCTGCTCGACAAGCACGGCATCGAGCCCGGCGAGGCCGCCCTGGCCTGGCTGCTCACCCGCCCCGGCGTGACCGGCCCGATCGTCGGCCCGCGCACCGCCGAGCAGCTCGCCTCCGCCGTCCGCGCGTCGGAGCTGGACCTCTCCGAGGAACTCCTGACGGGCCTGGACGAGATCTTCCCGGGCCCGGGCCCGAGCCCGGAGGCTTTTGCCTGGTAATGGGGGTGGGTCGGCGCCCCTCTTCCGGGGGGCGCGAGGCCGTGTGTGGATGTCCGCGGTTTCCCCGGCGCCCTCAGGGGCGCGGGGAACTGCGCGACAAGCCCCCACCGGCCCGCGGCCAGGACACGACCGACCGCGGCTCCCGCCCCTGCCCTACCTCCCGATCACGGAAGCCAGGGCCACGACGAGAAACATCAGCACGAGCACACCGGCCATGATCCGGTTGCGGGTTTTCGGGTCCACGCTCCGAGCCTAACCGGCGCCCCCGAGTGCCCAGCGCCCGACCGCCTCGTACCGGGGCTGCTCCCCCGGCACCCCCGAGGTCGGCAGATTGCTCCGCACCAGCGCCAGCTCGTCCACGGTCCACGTCCGGCCCGCGAACCCCGCGAGGGCGTCCAGGAAGGGCCGCACATCCCCCGCCGCCCGGCTCCGCGCCACGGTCAGATGGGCCTTGTACCGCCGGTGCTCCCCCATCGGCACCCCCGCCTTGCGCGCCGCCGCCTCGGCCCGCTCGGCCAGCAGCCGGAGGGTCGCCAGGTCCCCCTCGGCCCCGGCCCACAGCGCCTTCCCGTGCCCGAACTGCCCGCCTCCCCGTACGGCCAGGGCGAACGGCTCGGTACGGCGCGCGGCCCGCTCCAGCCGCTCCGACAGCTCGGGGACGAGACCGTCGTCGACCTCGCCGTAGAACGCGAGGGTGAAGTGCCAGCCGGGACGGCCGGTCCAGCGCATGCCGTCGGCGCCGGGCAGCCCGCGCAACTCGTCGACCACGGCTCCGAGTTCACGACACACCTCGTCAGGGGGCAGCACGGCCGCGAAGAGTCTCATGAAGCCAGCCTGGCACCATGAGGCCATGCGGATCACCATCCGGGACGGCGGGCCCGACGACATTCCCGCGATACTCGGCATGCTCGACAGCTGTGTGGAGTGGCTGGTCTCCCAGGGGCGCACGGGGCAGTGGGGGACGCGGCCCCTGTCGCAGAGCCCGAAGACGGTGGAGTCGGTCCGCCGGTACATGACGGAAGGCAGCGTGTTCATGGCCGACGCCGACGGCGCCCCCGCCGGCACCCTCACCCTCACCGGCTCGGCGGGCGCCTACCTGTCCCACCTCCCCCAGCCCGGCGAACCCGAGCGCTACATCCACTGGCTGGCCTCCGACCGCCGCTTCAAGGGGCACGGCGTGGGCAGCGCCCTGCTCGCCCACGCCGCCGAGGAGACCCGCCGCGCCGGGATCTCCCTCCTGCGCGTCGACTGCTACGCCGGCGACGACGGCAAGCTCGTCCGCTACTACGAGTCCCACGGCTTCACCCGCACAGTGGCCTTCACGGTCGGCGAGAACGACTGGCCCGGCCAGCTTCTGGCCCGGCGGGTGTAGGCGGCCTCCAAACCCGGGCGTTCCAGGTCACCGTGCGTATCGTTGTACTGCGCGGCCGCCTCCATCCGCGAGTGCGGCCGGGGAGGAGCGCCACGATGACCGTCCTTGACGACAGGATCGAGATGGCCGAAAGCAGCGGCGAACTCACCCTCGACATGATGTTCGAGTGGGTGGAGACGATGCCCGTCCCCGAGGGTTACAAGGTCGAGATCGTCGGGGGGAACATCTTCATGGCGCCTCAGCGGGACACCCACTGGGACATCATCGCGGACATCTACGACCAGTTGCGCACCAAGTACCCGCGCAAGCGCGTGAAGTCCGACGTACGCGTCGACTACCCGGGCCACCTCAACGGCTTCGCCTCCGACATCACGGTGATGACGGAGGGTGCGGCGAAGAACGCCAAGGGCCTGTGGCGCTACCAGGACGTCGAATTCGTCGCCGAGGTGATCTCCCGGAAGACCGGCGCCAACGACTACGGCCCCAAGAAGGACGCCTACGCCGCCGCCGGCGTGCCGGTGTACCTGATCGTGGATCCGTACACCGGCCGCTGGCATCTGCACACCAAGCCCAAGGACGGCGAGTACCGGGGCGAGCTGAGCCTGGACTTCGGGGACGAGATCGACCTGACGGGCACCGCGGTCGGGCTCGTCCTCGAAACCGGCGAGTTCCCCCGGGACTGACGGCGCCCTACGCTGCCGGAGCCAGCGCCTCCTGCTGCTCCCGCGGCACGAACCGCACCCGGGGATGCCCCCGGTGCCAGCCCACCGACAGGCGCAGGTTGCCGACGCGGGCCAGGATCAGGCCGATCACGGCCGCGGCGAGTGCCGCCACCGCACCACCGGCCGCGAGGCCGACCCGGGCGCCGTACGTGTCGGTGATCCAGCCGACGATCGGGGCGCCGACCGGTGAGCCGCCGAGGAAGACCATCATGTAGAGGGCCATGACACGGCCGCGCATGGCCGGGTCCGTGGACATCTGGATGCTGGTGTTCGTCGTGACATTGACGGTCATGCCGAACAGGCCCAGCGGGACCATGAGCAGGGCGAACATCCACAGCGTGGGGGTCGTGGCCGCCAGGATCTCCAGCGCGCCGAAGGCCATGGCCGCCACGATCAGCAGCCGCAGCCGGGCCGTTCCCCGCCGCGCCGCGAGCAGCGCGCCCGCGACCGAGCCGACCGCCATCAGGGTGTTGAACATGCTGTAGGCGCCCGCACCCCCGTGGAACACGTCGTCCGCGAAGGCCGAGAGGTAGACGGGGAAGTTGAAGGCGAACGTCCCGACGAAGCCGACCAGGACGATCGGCCAGATCAGCTCCGGGCGGCCGGTGACGTACCGTACGCCCTCCCGCAGCTGCCCCTTGCCGCGCGGGGCCCGCTCCACGACGTGCAGCTCGCGGGCCCGCATCAGCAGCAGGCCGGTCAGCGGCGCGATGAAGGACAGGCCGTTGAAGAGGAACGCGAAGCCGGTGCCGACGCCGGTGATGAGTATGCCCGCGACGGCGGGGCCGACCAGGCGGGCGGACTGGAAGTTCGCCGAGTTCAGGCTGACCGCGTTCTGCAGCTGCCCCGGGCCGACCAGCTCGGAGACGAAGGACTGCCGGGCCGGGTTGTCGACGACGGTCGCCAGACCGACCGCGAACGCGGCGACGTACACGTGCCATACCTGGACGTGCCCGGTGAGCGTGAGGACGGCCAGGGCGATCGCCGTGAGCGCCATCGCGGACTGCGTCACGAGCAGCGTGGGCCGCTTGCGCAAGCGGTCGACGAGGACACCGCCGTAGAGGCCGAAGAGGAGCATTGGCAGGAACTGCAGCGCGGTCGTGATGCCGACGGCGGCGGAGGAGCCGGTGAGGCTGAGCACCAGCCAGTCCTGGGCGATGCGCTGCATCCAGGTGCCGATGTTGGAGACGACCTGCCCCATGAAGAACAGGCGGTAGTTGCGCACCTTCAGGGAGGAGAACATCGAGGACTTGCGCGGCAGCGGATCGGAGGCGGGCGGGGAATCGTGGGGGTCAGGTGCGGGGGCGGAAGCTGCTCCGGGTCCCGAACTCAAAGGGTTCGCCTCCTTGCGACGTACTGCTTACAGATGCGCGAGCTTCTCCAGCACGGGGGCGGCGGCGCGGAGTTTCGCCCACTCGTCCTCGTCGAGGTTCTCCACCAGCGTGGCCAGGAACGCGTTCCGCTTGGCGCGGCTCTCCTCGAGCATGGCCTCGGCCTGCTCGGTGCGTGTGACGACCTTCTGGCGCCGGTCCTCGGGGTGCGGCTCCAGCCGGACCAGCCCCTTGGCCTCCAGCAGTGCCACGATGCGGGTCATCGACGGCGGCTGGACGTGCTCCTTGCGGGCGAGCTCGCCCGGTGTGGCCCTGCCGCACAGCGAGAGGGTGCCCAGCACCGACATCTCGGTGGGGCTGAGCGATTCGTCGACCCGCTGGTGCTTGAGCCGACGGGACAGCCGCATCACTGCGGATCGGAGGGAGTTCACGGCGGCTACGTCGTCGCCATGGTTGAGGTCCGGCATGTTCTTTAGCGTAACTCATTACTCTCGCTAAATACCAGCCGGAACACGCGAGACCCCCCGTGACACCCGCCACTGAACCGTGACATCACTCAGATGGGTGACAAGGCGGCGGAACGTGCCCCGCCGGACCGAACGGTGCCGCGACCCTCATCCCCATGGGGACCAGTGTGCTCAGCCTGCGAATAGACCACGACCTGCTCGAACGGCTCAGGCACCATGCCGCGAAAAGGGGAATGAGCGTCCAGGACTATGTCGTCCGGACGCTCATTCGAGATGACTTCGACCAGCGTTTCCAGGCCGCCGTCGAGGAGACGGAGAGGTTCTACGGCGCCCCCGACTCCGGTGACGGGGATCAGGTCAGACCCAGCGCCGGCATCAGGTAGTAGAACGCGAACACCGCGGCCACCGCGTACATCGCCGACGGCACCTCCCGGCCCCGCCCGGCGGCCAGCCGCAGCACCGCGAAGGTGATGAAGCCCATGCCGATGCCGTTGGTGATCGAGTAAGTGAACGGCATCATCAGCATCGTCACGAAGGCCGGGACGGCGATCGTGTAGTCCGCCCAGTCGATCTCCTTCACCGATCCGGCCAGGATCAGGAAACCGACCGCGACCAGCGCGGGCGTGGCCGCCTGGGACGGCACCATCGTGGCGACCGGCGTAAGAAAGAGCGCGACGGCGAAGAGACCGCCGGTGACGACGTTCGCGAGACCGGTCCGGGCCCCCTCGCCGACACCCGCCGTGGACTCGACGAACGCGGTCGTCGCCGAGGAGGAGCTGGCGCCGCCGGCGGCGACCGCGAGGCCGTCGACGAACAGCACCTTGTTGATGCCGGGCATCTGTCCCTCGCCGTCGGTCAGCTTCGCCTCGTCGGAGACGCCCATGATCGTGCCCATCGCGTCGAAGAAGCACGACAGCAGCACGGTGAAGACGAACAGCACCCCGGTGAGCATGCCGACCTTGCCGAAGCCGCCGAACAGGCTGACCTGCCCGATCAGCCCGAAGTCGGGGCTCGCGACGGGATTGCCCGGCCACTTGGGCGTGGTCAGGCCCCAGCTCGGCACCTTGGCCACCGCGTTGATGACGACCGCGAGGATCGTCATGGCCACGATGGAGATCAGGATCGCGCCGGAGACCTTGCGCACGATCAGCGCGAGGGTCAGCAGCACGCCCAGGACGAAGACGAGGACCGGCCAGCCGTTCAGGTGACCGTCGCCGCCGAGCTGGAGCGGGACGGTGGTCTGGGCGGCGTCCGGGATCCGGGAGACGAAGCCCGCGTCGACGAGCCCGATCAGCATGATGAACAGGCCGATACCGATGGAGATGGCCTTGCGCAGCCCATAGGGCACGGCGTTCATGACGCGCTCACGCAGCCCCGTCGCCACCAGCAGCATGACCACGAACCCGGCGAGGACCACCATGCCCATCGCGTCCGGCCAGGACATGCGCGGGGCGAGCTGGAGGGCGACGACGGAGTTCACGCCTAGGCCCGCGGCCAGCGCGATCGGGACGTTGCCGATGACGCCCATGAGGAGGGTGGTGAGCGCGGCGGTGAGGGCCGTCGCGGTGACCAGCTGCCCGTTGTCGAGCTGGTGACCGTACATGTCCTTGGCGCTGCCGAGGATGATCGGGTTCAGCACGATGATGTAGGCCATCGCGAAGAAGGTGGCGAGACCACCCCGGACCTCGCGGGGCAGGGTGCTGCCCCGCTCCCCGCACCGTCCTGCTCACCGGCGCCGCCGGCGGCCTCGGCACCCTGATGCGGGACCTGCTCCCGGCCTACGGCTTCGACC
>NZ_JBEOXI010000203.1:0-15060 GCF_040296465.1 Streptomyces sp. NPDC002130 | reverse complement strand
CCTCCGCCTTGCAGCTCCACGCGCCAGGCCCCGCTCACCGGCGTTGAAAGAATCCGCCGATTCCCTGCGGCCTGATCCAAACGACAGGCCCTAGGCCTTGGTCAGGGTGGCCTCTGCGGCGGGCCCGGGCAGGTCCACGGCAGCCTCGGGCCGCTCGCGCAGCGACAGCACCACCCGCAGCACCCAGATCCACATCACGGCCGAGCCCAGCATGTGCAGGCCGACCAGGACCTCGGGCAGGTCCGTGAAGTACTGGACGTACCCGATGACGCCCTGCGCGAGCAGGATCAGGAACAGCTCGCGGGTGCGGTCCAGCGGGTTCTTCGGCGCGTCGACCGCCTTCAGGACGAACCAGAGGGCGAACGTCAGCGTCACCACGATCCACGCCAGCACGGCGTGCAGCTTGCTCACCGTCTCCCAGTCGACCGGCATCCGCTCGACCTCACTGGAGTCGCCCGCGTGCGGACCCGCGCCGGTGACGACCGTGCCGACCAGGATGAGCAGGACGGCCGCCGCGGTCAGGAACCACACCAGTTGCTGCACGGCCTTGCCGACCAGCGGCCGCGGCGCCGCGTCGCCCTCACGGGTGCGCTGCCACATCACCGTGGCCACCGCGATCAGCGCGGACGTCGCCACGAAGTGGGCCGCCACCGTGTACGGGTTGAGACCGACCAGCACCACGATGCCGCCGAGGATCGCGTTGCTCATCACGATCCAGAACTGCGCCCAGCCCAGCCGGACCAGGCCCCGCCGGTACGGCTTCTGGGAGCGCGCGGCGATGATCGCCCAGCCGACGGCGGCGCACAGCACGTAGGTCAGCATGCGGTTGCCGAACTCGATGGCGCCGTGGAAGCCCATCGCGCTGGTGGCGGTGAGCGAGTCGTCGGTGCACTTGGGCCAGGTCGGGCAGCCCAGGCCCGAGCCGGTCAGGCGTACGGCGCCACCGGTGACGACGATGATCACCGACATCAGGAGCGCGGAGAGCGCCGCGCGCCGGACCGTCCGGGGTTCCGGGGTCCAGCGCTCGGCGATGAAGGCGAGCGGGTTGCGCAGGGCGGCCTGGGCGTCGGCGCGGGTCACGTGTGGCACGCGAACCATCGTAGGCCGCCGCTTGTGCATACGTTCACGAGGGTCCGTCACAGGGCACCGTCCCTACTCCCAGCGGAAGAACTTCCCGGCCGCCGCCAGGCCCCCGACCGCCCACACGGCCAGGATCCCGAGGTCGCCCCAGGGCATCCCGGCGCCGTGCTGGAGCACGTCCCGCAGCCCGTCGGACAGCGCCGCGATGGGCAGCAGACCGAGGACGTCCTGCGCGCCGGAGGGGAACTTGTCGAGCGGCACGACGACCCCGCCGCCGACGAGCAGCAGCAGGAACACCAGGTTGGCGGCGGCCAGCGTGGCCTCGGCCTTCAGCGTCCCGGCCATCAGCAGGCCCAGGCCCGAGAAGGCCGCCGTGCCCAGGACCAGGAGCAGCAGGACGGCGACCGGGTTGCCGTGCGGCGACCAGCCGAGCGCGAAGGCGATCACCGTCAGCAGGATCACCTGGAGCACCTCGGTGACCAGGACGGACAGCGTCTTCGCCGTCATCAGGCCCCAGCGGGGCAGGGGCGAGGAGGCCAGCCGCTTCAGCACGCCGTAGCGGCGCTCGAAGCCGGTGGCGATGGCCTGGCCGGTGAACGCGGTCGACATCACCGCCAGCGCGAGGATGCCGGGCGCGAGGAAGTCGACCGCCTCGCCGGCACCCGTGTCGACGATGTCCACGGTGCTGAAGAGCACCAGCAGCAGGGTCGGGATGACGACGGTCAGCAGCAGCTGCTCGCCGTTGCGCAGCAGCATCTTCGTCTCGAGCGCGGCCTGGGCCGCGATCATGCGGGGGAGGGGCGCCGCGCCGGGCTTCGGCGTGTACGTCCCCGTGCCGGTGGCGGTCACGAGCGCAGCTCCTTGCCGGTCAGCTCCAGGAAGACGTCCTCCAGGGTGTGCCGCTCGACGGAGATCCTCTCCGGCATCACGCCGTGCTGGGCGCACCAGGAGGTGACCGTCGCAAGCAGCTGGGGGTCGACCTTGCCGACGACCCGGTAGGAGCCCGGTGTCAGCTCGGCGGCCGAGCAGTCGGCGGGCAGGGCCTTGAGCAGCGAGCCGACGTCGAGGCCCGGCCGGCCCGTGAAGCGGAGCGTGTTCTCGGCGCCGCCCCGGCACAGCTCCTCGGGGGAGCCCTGGGCGATGACCCGGCCGGAGTCGATGATCGCCACGTCGTCCGCGAGCTGCTCGGCCTCGTCCATGTAGTGGGTGGTGAGGATCACCGACACGCCGTCCGCGCGCAGGTCCCGCACGAGGTCCCAGGTGGCGCGGCGGGCCTGCGGGTCGAGTCCGGCGGTCGGCTCGTCGAGGAAGACCAGTTCCGGCCGCCCGACCACGGCCATGGCCAGCGCCAGCCGCTGCTGCTGCCCGCCGGACAGCCTGCGGTACGTCGTACGGCCGCAGGAGCCGAGGCCCAGGCGCTCGATCAGCGCGTCCACGTCCAGGGGGTGCGCGTGCAGCCTGGCGACGTGGCGGAGCATCTCGTCGGCCCGGGAGCCCGAGTAGACGCCGCCGGACTGGAGCATCACGCCGATGCGGGGCCGCAGGTCCCCGGACTGTCTCACCGGGTCGAGGCCCAGGACGCGCACCGTGCCGGAATCCGGCTTCCGGTACCCCTCGCAGGTCTCGACCGTGGTCGTCTTGCCCGCCCCGTTGGGACCGAGCACGGCGGTCACGCCCGTCCGGGCCACCAGGTCGAGCCCGTCCACCGCGGTCTTCGTGCCGTACCGCTTCACCAGGGCCTGGACCTGGATCACGGGCTCACTTCGCATGGGTCCAAAGTCTAGGGAGGCGGGCCGGAGCTCAGACCGGCGGGTGGAGGAATTCCTCCTCCCGGGGCCGGTGCACCGCCAGCCACCGTTCGGCGTAGGCCACCGCGTCCGCCACCGGGAACAGCCGCGCCTCGGCCGCGCCGACCTTTCCGCGCACGACGGGACGGTCCCGTTCGAAGTCGTAGCCCAGCTCGTCGAAGCGGTCCGAGCTGATCGACACCTCGGTGACGGTCTCCCAGCCCTCAGGACCGGGCCGGCCCACGGCGACGCGCGGGGAGGGTATCCGGTACTCGGCGAGGTGGAAGCTCGTGCAGGAGGCGTAGCCGGCGCCGAGCAGCAGCACCCGGGCGCCCATCGCCTCCAGCTTCGCCAGCGGGCTGCGCTCACCGAGCCGGCAGTCGGGCGCATGCCCGTCGAGCACCTCCGACGCGCGGGGGCCGAGCGCCGCGAACGAGGTCTGCGGATGCGCGCTGCGCAGTGCGCCTGGCCAGGTGCGCACGGTCTCCGGGACGACGCCGACCCCGCGGCTGGGCGTGATCCGCGGGTCGTAGGCGGGCATGGTGGCGCGGATGGCCGCCCACCATTCCGGGGGCACGGGCGGGTTGCTCCACAGGGCCGGGTCGGACAGGTCGCCGGTCTGGGTGGGGACCACGAGCGTGCCCTCCGGGCCGAGCGCGTCGAGCAGTCCTCGCACCACCGCGACGGCTCCGCCGTTGACCCAGCCGAGGGCGCTGAGCGAGGAGTGGGCGAGGAGGGTCTCGCCGGGCCGCACGCCGAGCTCGCCGAGCTGGGTCCGAAGCGTCTCGCGGGTGACAAGAGGGCCGGTCGGAGGGGGTGTGGACATGATGGTGGAGTGTCCCCGAAACGACCGCCGCATGCCACCGGTTTGATCGATCAGAGATCGTTTCCGCAGGTCAGATTAGGTTTACCTAAGTGACGCAGGGCACCGTCCCGTCTGGCACACGCGGCTTGCCCGGTCCGGAAGAATTACGCAACAATGGCGTTGTGAAAAACGTCGGCGAGGCACCCCACGAGGAGCTGGCGACCGGGGAGCGGTCCACCCGCAACCGCGTCGCGCGGTCCATCCTGGACCACGGCCCCTCGACCGTCGCCGAACTCGCCGAGCGGCTGCGCCTCACCCAGGCGGCCGTGCGCCGGCACCTCGACGCCCTCACGGGCGACGGTGTCGTGGAAGCGCGCGAGCAGCGGGTGTACGGCGCGCGGACCCGCGGCCGGCCGGCCAAGGTGTTCGCCCTGACGGACTGCGGCCGGGACGCCTTCGACCAGTCGTACGACACGCTCGCCGCGGACGCCCTGCGCTGGATCGCCGACCGCGAGGGCGGCAACGAGGCGATCGCCGCCTTCGCCCGCGCCAGGATCGCCGCGCAGGCGGGCGCCTACCGCCGTGCGGTCGAGGGCGCGCCGCCCGAGCAGCGGACTCAAGCGCTGGCCAAGGCCCTGAGTGCCGACGGGTACGCTGCTACGGCGCGCAGCGCGCCCCACCCGCAACAGGGTGAGCAGCTCTGCCAGCACCACTGCCCGGTCGCCCACGTCGCCGAGCAGTTTCCGCAACTGTGCGAGGCGGAGACGGAATTTTTCGCCGAGCTGCTCGGTACGCACGTACAGCGGCTCGCCACCATCGCGCACGGCGACGGCGTCTGCACGACGTTCATCCCCAAGATTTCCCACAACGCATCTGCAAGCACGGCCGGGAGGAACCCCGCATGACTCTCCCCACGGAGACTGCCCACCCTGAGCTGGAGGGCCTGGGCAAGTACGAGTACGGCTGGGCCGACTCCGACACGGCCGGCGCCTCTGCCAAGCGCGGCATCAACGAGGACGTCGTCCGGGACATCTCCTCCAAGAAGAGCGAGCCGGAGTGGATGACCAAGCTCCGCCTCAAGGGCCTGCGCCTGTTCGAGAAGAAGCCCATGCCGAACTGGGGCTCCGACCTCTCCGGCATCGACTTCGACAACATCAAGTACTTCGTGCGCTCCACGGAGAAGCAGGCGGAGTCCTGGGAGGACCTGCCCGAGGACATCAAGGCCACGTACGACAAGCTCGGCATCCCCGAGGCGGAGAAGCAGCGCCTCGTCGCCGGTGTCGCCGCGCAGTACGAGTCGGAGGTCGTCTACCACCAGATCCGCGAGGACCTGGAGGAGCAGGGCGTCATCTTCCTCGACACCGACACGGCCCTGAAGGAGCACCCGGAGCTCTTCAAGGAGTACTTCGGGACCGTCATCCCCGTCGGTGACAACAAGTTCGCGTCGCTGAACTCCGCCGTGTGGTCGGGCGGCTCCTTCATCTACGTGCCGCCGGGCGTCCACGTGGAGATCCCGCTCCAGGCCTACTTCCGCATCAACACGGAGAACATGGGCCAGTTCGAGCGGACCCTGATCATCGTCGACGAGGGTGCCTACGTGCACTACGTCGAGGGCTGCACCGCCCCGATCTACAAGTCGGACTCGCTGCACTCCGCGGTCGTCGAGATCATCGTCAAGAAGAATGCCCGCTGTCGCTACACGACCATCCAGAACTGGTCGAACAACGTCTACAACCTGGTCACCAAGCGCGCCGTCGCCTACGAGGGCGCGACCATGGAGTGGGTCGACGGCAACATCGGCTCCAAGGTGACGATGAAGTACCCGGCCGTCTACCTGATGGGCGAGCACGCCAAGGGCGAGACCCTGTCCATCGCCTTCGCCGGCGAGGGCCAGCACCAGGACGCGGGCGCCAAGATGGTCCACATGGCGCCGAACACGTCGTCCAACATCGTCTCGAAGTCCGTCGCGCGCGGCGGTGGCCGCACCTCCTACCGCGGTCTCATCGAGATCGGCGAGGGCGCCCCGGGCTCCAAGTCGAACGTGCTCTGCGACGCGCTGCTCGTCGACACCATCTCCCGCTCGGACACCTACCCCTACGTGGACGTCCGCGAGGACGACGTGTCCATGGGCCACGAGGCGACCGTCTCCAAGGTCTCCGAGGACCAGCTCTTCTACCTCATGAGCCGCGGCCTGAGCGAGGACGAGGCCATGGCGATGATCGTGCGCGGCTTCGTCGAGCCCATCGCCAAGGAGCTCCCCATGGAGTACGCGCTGGAGCTCAACCGGCTGATCGAGCTGCAGATGGAGGGCGCGGTCGGCTGACCGCCCCCTCGACAGCAGACGTCCCCCTCAGGAAAGAGAGCACTACGACAGCCATGGCTGAGGCCCAGAACATCCCGGTGGGCTCCACCACCGCCGGCTCGATCGCGGTCGCCGCGGAGTCGACCGTCGCCACGCGCATGAGCGCGCCCCCCTCCTTCGACGTCGCGGACTTCCCCGTCCCGCACGGCCGTGAGGAGGAGTGGCGGTTCACCCCGCTGGAGCGCCTGCGCGGCCTGCACGACGGCACCGCCGTCGCCAACGGAAACGGCGTGAAGGTCGACGTCCAGGCCCCCGAGGGCGTCACCGTCGAGGCCGTCGGCCGTGACGACGCGCGGCTCGGCAAGGCCGGCACCCCGGTGGACCGCGTCGCCGCCCAGGCCTACTCGGCGTTCGAGAAGGCCGGGGTCGTGACCGTCCCCAAGGAGACCGTCCTCACCGAGCCCATCCGCATCACGGTGCACGGCGAGGGCGGCACCGCCTTCGGCCACCAGGTGATCGAGCTGGGCGCCTTCGCCGAGGCCGTCGTGGTCATCGACCACACCGGTGACGCGGTGCTCGCCGCCAACGTCGACTACCTCCTGGGCGACGGCGCCAAGCTCACCGTCGTCTCCGTCCAGGACTGGGACGAGAAGGCCGTCCACGTCGCCCAGCACAACGCGCTCGTCGGCCGCGACGCCTCCTTCAAGTCGGTCGTCGTCACCTTCGGCGGCGACGTCGTCCGGCTGCACCCGCGCGTGCAGTACGCCGGCCCCGGCGGCGAGGCCGAGCTGTTCGGCCTGTACTTCACCGACCAGGGCCAGCACCAGGAGCACCGCCTCCTGGTCGACCACAACGTCCCGCACTGCAAGTCCAACGTCGTCTACAAGGGCGCGCTCCAGGGCGACGACGCGCACGCGGTGTGGATCGGTGACGTGCTCATCGAGGCCAAGGCCGAGGGCACGGACACGTACGAGATGAACCGCAACCTGGTCCTCACCGACGGGGCACGCGTGGACTCCGTACCGAACCTCGAGATCGAGACCGGCGAGATCGTCGGCGCCGGCCACGCCTCGGCGACCGGCCGCTTCGACGACGAGCAGCTCTTCTACCTCATGGCCCGCGGCATCCCGGAGCACGAGGCCCGGCGTCTCGTGGTCCGCGGCTTCTTCGCCGAGCTGGTCCAGCAGATCGGCCTCCCCGACATCGAGGAGCGCCTGATCGCCAAGATCGAGGAGGAGCTGGAGGCGGCCGTCGCATGACCTTCGTACGCGCCTGTGGACTGGGCGAGCTGGAGGAGGACACCCCGAAACGGGTGGAACTCGACGGCACGCCCCTGTCCATCGTGCAGACCGAGGGCGAGGTGTTCGCGATCCACGACATCTGCTCGCACGCGAACGTCTCCCTGGCCGAGGGCGAGGTCGACGACTGCCACATCGAGTGCTGGCTGCACGGTTCGCGCTTCGACCTCCGCTCCGGCAAGCCCGACGCCCTACCGGCGACGCGTCCCGTCCCCGTATACCCCGTAAAGATCGAAGGGGACGACGTGCTCGTCTCCCTCACCCAGGAGTCCTGAGGCACCCATGGCAACGCTTGAAATCCGAGACCTGCACGTCACCGTCGAGGCCGACAACGCCACGAAGGAGATCCTCAAGGGCGTCGACCTCACCGTGAAGCAGGGCGAGACGCACGCCATCATGGGCCCCAACGGCTCCGGCAAGTCGACCCTCGCCTACTCCCTCGCGGGTCACCCGAAGTACACGATCACCGGCGGCACCGTCACCCTCGACGGCGAGGACGTCCTGGAGATGTCCGTCGACGAGCGCGCCCGCGCCGGCCTGTTCCTCGCGATGCAGTACCCGGTCGAGGTGCCGGGCGTGTCCGTGTCGAACTTCCTGCGCACCTCCGCCACCGCCATCCGCGGCGAGGCCCCCAAGCTGCGCACCTGGGTGAAGGAGGTCAAGGAGGCCATGCAGCGCCTCAACATGGACCCCGCCTTCGCCGAGCGCAACGTCAACGAGGGCTTCTCCGGCGGTGAGAAGAAGCGCCACGAGATCCTCCAGCTGGAGCTGCTCAAGCCGAAGGTCGCGATCCTCGACGAGACCGACTCCGGTCTGGACGTCGACGCCCTGCGCGTCGTGTCCGAGGGCGTGAACCGCGTCCGCGAGACGGGCGAGGTCGGCACCCTGCTGATCACGCACTACACGCGCATCCTGCGCTACATCAAGCCCGACCACGTGCACGTCTTCTCCGGCGGCCGGATCGTCGAGTCCGGCGGCGCCGAGCTCGCCGACAAGCTGGAGAACGAGGGGTACGAGGCATACACGAAGGGTGGCGCATCCGCGTGACACAGCTGCCGGGCCTCCTCGACACCGAGGCGATCCGCAAGGACTTCCCCATCCTGGACCGCCAGGTCCACGAAGGCCGGAAGCTCGTGTACCTGGACAACGCGGCCACCAGCCAGAAGCCGCGCCAGGTGCTGGACGCCCTGAGCGAGTACTACGAGCGCTACAACGCCAACGTCCACCGCGGTGTGCATGTGCTCGCCGAGGAGGCCACGGCGCTGTACGAGGGCGCGCGTGACAAGGTCGCGGAGTTCATCAACGCGCCCAGCCGTGACGAGGTGATCTTCACCAAGAACGCCTCCGAGTCGCTCAACCTCGTGGCAAACATGCTGGGCTGGGCCGACGAGCCCTACCGCGTGGACGCCGAGACCGAGATCGTCATCACGGAGATGGAGCACCACTCCAACATCGTGCCGTGGCAGCTGCTCGCGCAGCGCACGGGCGCGAAGCTGAAGTGGTTCGGCCTCACCGACGACGGCCGCCTGGACCTGTCGAACATCGACGAGGTCATCACGGAGAAGACGAAGATCGTCTCCTTCGTACTGGTCTCCAACATCCTCGGCACCCAGAACCCCGTCGAGGCGATCGTGCGCCGCGCCCAGGAGGTCGGTGCGCTGGTGTGCGTCGACGCCTCCCAGGCCGCGCCGCACATGCCGCTGGACGTACAGGCCCTGCAGGCCGACTTCGTGGCCTTCACCGGCCACAAGATGTGCGCCCCCACCGGCATCGGCGTCCTCTGGGGCCGCCAGGAGCTGCTGGAGGACCTGCCTCCGTTCCTCGGCGGCGGCGAGATGATCGAGACGGTGTCGATGCACTCCTCGACCTACGCCCCGGCGCCCCACAAGTTCGAGGCGGGCACGCCCCCGATCGCCCAGGCGGTCGGTCTCGGCGCGGCGATCGACTACCTCAACTCGATCGGCATGGACAAGATCCTCGCCCACGAGCACGCCCTCACCGAGTACGCGGTGAAGCGGCTCACGGAGGTCCCCGACCTGCGCATCATCGGCCCGACCACGGCCGAGGACCGCGGCGCGGCGATCAGCTTCACCCTCGGCGACATCCACCCGCACGACGTGGGCCAGGTACTCGACGAGCAGGGCATCGCCGTCCGGGTCGGCCACCACTGCGCGCGGCCGGTCTGCCTGCGCTACGGAATTCCTGCGACCACGCGAGCGTCGTTCTATCTGTACTCCACGCCGGCCGAGATCGACGCACTGGTCGACGGCCTGGAGCACGTACGGAACTTCTTCGGCTGAGGGGTTGGCGAGCGATCGCATGAAACTGGACTCCATGTACCAGGAAGTCATCCTGGACCACTACAAGCACCCGCACGGGCGGGGCTTGCGGGATGGCGACGCCGAGGTGCACCACGTCAACCCGACGTGCGGTGACGAGATCACGCTGCGCGTGAAGTACGACGGCACCACGATCGAGGACGTCTCGTACGAAGGCCAGGGCTGTTCGATCAGCCAGGCGAGTGCGTCCGTACTGAACGACCTCCTCGTCGGCAAGGACCTCTCCGACGCGCGGAAGATCCAGGAGACCTTCCTGGAGCTGATGCAGTCCAAGGGGAAGCTCGAACCCGACGACGCGATGGAGGACATCCTGGAGGACGCGGTCGCGTTCGCCGGGGTGTCCAAGTACCCGGCCCGGGTGAAGTGCGCCCTGCTGAGCTGGATGGCCTGGAAGGACGCGACGGCCCAGGTGCTGGGCGGAGCCGACGCCGAGAAGGAGACGACGGCATGAGCGAGACCGTTGAGATGAAGCCGGCCTCAGAGGAAGAGGTCCGTGAGGCGCTGTACGACGTCGTCGACCCCGAACTGGGCATCGACGTCGTCAACCTCGGCCTGATCTACGGCATCCACATCGACGACGCGAACATCGCGACGCTCGACATGACCCTGACGTCGGCGGCCTGCCCGCTGACGGACGTCATCGAGGACCAGGCGAAGTCCGCCACGGACGGCCTCGTGAGCGAACTGCGCATCAACTGGGTCTGGATGCCGCCGTGGGGCCCCGACAAGATCACGGACGACGGACGCGAGCAGCTGCGTGCTCTGGGGTTCAACGTCTGAGGTTCAACGTCTGAGGTCCACTGACGCGCGTGAGGGCGGCACCCATCCCGGGTGCCGCCCTCACGCATGTCGGTTTCAGTCCAGCCCGGACACGATCTGGAACGACGCGTCCGCGTAGAACTGCTGACTGTTCTCGAAGGGGTCCAGGCGGAGCTGGAAGTTGCGGTGGCGCAGGAAACGGCCCGGGTAGTTGACCGACTCCAGCGTGAGCGTTCCCGAGCGGGACCAGACGCGGGGACAGAACGTGGCGTCCTGGCGGAAGAGGGACGAGCCGTCGTTCGTGTTGGCGACCAGGACGAAGCTGCGGTGGCGCAGATAGCGGCCGTCCGCGGTGGTGAAGGAGTAGCAGGAGGAGTCCGAGAGGCCGGCGACGCGCTGGAAGGTGGCGTCCTCGCGCTGCTCGGAGCCGTTGCCGATCCGGTCCAGCCGTACATAGCCGTCGCTGACCCGCCAGTAGCGGTCGGAGAAGTTGACCGAGCGTATGGATATGCCGGTGGAGGACGGGGGCTTCGGGCGCTTCGAAGCGGTGGGGGACGCCTTCGGCGGCTTCGGAGCCTTCGGAGCCTTCTTCTCGGGCTTCGGGCTCGGGGTGGCCGAGGGAGCGCTGGTGGTGGGGGTGGGGGACGGATGGCGGCGGTCCGCTCCGGGCTTGGGGGTGCCGGCCTCCGAGGGGCTCGCGAAGGAGATCAGGCCGCCCGGGGCCGAACTGCTGAGGGTGCTCGGCTCCGCCGCCCGGGATTCGGCCTCCTCGGCCTCGCTGTTCATCACGGTGATGGCCGTGACGCACGCCGTGATCGTCGCGAGGGCCAGCGCACCCGCCAGCCAGAGCCGTCGCGTACCCGGTGCCCGGGTGGTGTCCGGGGCCCAGCCGCTCTCCCAGGGGCGGTCCTGTGGCGGCCGGGACTTCTCTTCTGACATGCGCTGTTCCTCCGGCGGGGCACCCTTGACGGCGGCGCAGTTGTGGTGGCCCTGTGTGTGATCGGTGACACCGTAGTGGACGCCTGGGGCGCCTGTGACGCGTTTCGTGAGAGCGGTTTCTCTCCGTTGCGAGAGTGGATTCCGCCCGTGATCAAATCCCCGTTGTGTACGGGTGTACAGATCATTGTGTACGCTCGTACATATGGGATATCTGCTGCTGGCCGGGGCCATAGCCGCCGAAGTCGGTGCGACCACCGCCATGAAGTACAGCGACGGCTTCAGCAGGTTCGGGCCGTCGATGCTCACGGTCCTCGGCTACGTCGTCTCCTTCGCTCTGCTCGCGCAGACCCTCAGGACCGTCTCGGTCGGCACGGCCTACGCGATCTGGGCCGGGGTCGGCACCGCCGCCATCGCCACGATCGGGTTCGCGTTCCTGGGAGAGGGGATGACCGTCGCCAAGGCCGCCGGGATCGCGCTGATCATCGCCGGTGTCGTGGTGCTGAACCTGGGCGGAGCCCACTGATGGCCCGGCGCCACGACCCCGAGCGGCGGCAGCGGGTCATCGACGCGGCGATCCGGGTCGTCGGGGCGAAGGGGATCGCCGGGCTGAGCCACCGCAGCGCGGCCGCCGAGGCCGATGTGCCGCTCGGCTCGACGACGTACCACTTCAAGACCCTCGACGAGCTGCTGGTCGCCGCGTTGCGGCAGGCCAACGAGGGCTTCGCCAAGGTGGTCGCCTCGCGCGGTGGCCTTGAGGACCCCCGCACCGATCTGGCCGCCGAACTCGCCGCCTGGATCGGGGAGTGGCTCGCGGGCGACCGTACCGGGGTGGAGCTGGAGTACGAGCTGTATCTGGCCGCCCTGCGCCGGCCCGCCCTGCGGCCCGTCGCCGCCGAGTGGGCCGCGGACGTCGCGGAGCTGCTGTCCCGGCGTACCGACCCGGTGACCGCCCGGGCACTGGTGGCGGTCGTCGACGGCATCTGCCTCCAGGTCCTGCTGACGGGGGTGCCCTACGACGAGGAGTACGCCCGGGAGGTCCTTACGCGGGTGCTGGCGGGGGCTCGGAAGTGAGGCAGACGGGGCGCCGGGGAGGGCGTCCATGGAGAAGTCGCGCCGTGGACGGGGTCGGCCGAGCGCGGGCGCCGGTCTCGGCGGTGTCGGGTGCGGGCTTCCGTGGTCGGGGTGTGTGTGGGCGTCGGTCCCGGCGGGTGTGGTGAGCGGGCTGTCGTGGTCGGGGTGTGTGTGCGTGGGCGTCGGTCTCGGCGGGTGTGGTGGGCGGGCTGTCGTGGACTGGGGTGCGTACGTGCGTGTCGGTCTCGGCGAGGGGCGTGGGCCGGTCGTCGTGGTCGGGGTGTCCGGGCTGCTGAGGGGCACCTTCGAGGGGTGGATACCGCCCGTCCCGTGAGACGTCCCCGCACCGGTTCGCATCGATCGGTGTCCGCCGGTTAGGTTGCCCTCATGACCGACACGACTGCTCCTCGCACCACCGGCGCCGTGGCCGCCGGCCTCGCCACGGTCGCCGCCGACGGCACCGTTCTCGACACCTGGTTCCCCGCGCCCGAGCTGGCCGACCAGCCCGGCCCGTCCGGCACCGAGCGGCTGTCCGCCGAACGCGCCGCGGAGCTGCTCGGCGGTGGCGCGACCGCGGCGATCGGCCCGGACGCCCGCCGGGGCGTCGAGGTGGTCGCGGTCCGCACGGTCATCGCCTCGCTCGACGAGAAGCCGATCGACGCGCACGACGCCTATCTGCGCCTGCACCTGCTCTCCCACCGGCTGGTCAAGCCGCACGGCCAGAGCCTGGACGGCATCTTCGGCTTCCTCGCCAACGTCGCCTGGACCTCGCTCGGCCCGGTCGCCGTCGACGACCTCGAGAAGGTCCGGCTGAACGCCCGCTCCGAGGGCCTGCACCTGCAGGTGACCTCCGTCGACAAGTTCCCGCGCATGACGGACTACGTGGCCCCCAAGGGCGTCCGGATCGCCGACGCCGACCGGGTCCGCCTCGGCGCGCACCTCGCCGAGGGCACCACCGTCATGCACGAGGGCTTCGTCAACTTCAACGCCGGCACGCTCGGCACGTCGATGGTCGAGGGCCGCATCTCCGCCGGTGTCGTGATCGGCGACGGCTCGGACATCGGCGGCGGCGCCTCCACCATGGGCACCCTGTCCGGCGGCGGCAACGTCATCATCTCCATCGGCGAGCGCTGCCTGATCGGCGCCGAGGCGGGCGTGGGCATCGCCCTCGGCGACGAGTGCGTCGTCGAGGCCGGCCTCTACGTCACCGCCGGCACCCGCGTCACCATGCCCGACGGCCAGATCATCAAGGCCCGCGAGCTGTCCGGCGCCTCCAACATCCTCTTCCGCCGCAACTCGGTCACCGGCACGGTCGAGGCCCGGCCGAACAACGCGGTGTGGGGCGGGCTGAACGAGATCCTGCACAGCCACAACTGACGGTCCCGGCACGATCTCGTACGGATGACCCGGCGTGACCTCGCGGTGGTTTCGGCAGATGAACGGGTGGACGCAGTGTCCGATCAGACGCCGAACCGACGAAACGAGGACCGGGGCATGAGGAATGAGCGGGGGCGGGCCGTGGTGCGCGGGCTGGCCGGGGTGGTCGCGGCGCTGGCGGTGTGCTGGCTGCCGGCGGGGGCCGCGCACGCCGACGAGACCAACACCGGCTCGCACAACGGCCACCGGGTCGGTCTGATCAACGTAGGGTGCGGCGCTGGCCGTCGCGGACGACGATCGTTCCGTCTGCGGTCCGGACGGCGCTGATCGCTTCGAGCACTCCGTTTTCGCGGATGGATTCGACGAAGTCGGGGGTCTGCGCCAGATCGACGCTGTCGCGGACGTTCTCACCGATGTCGAGGGCGTCGGGGTGCAGCTGCGCGACCTCGATCGCTGCGGCGGGGGCGGTGTGTGTTGCGGTCATCGCGATTCCTCTCGTAGACTTCGGGACACAACACCGGGCAGGTAACAACTGCCCGGTGTTGTGTTGTTTCCGTAGGTTTTTCGATCTCAAGCGGTGGCCGGTTCCAAGATCACTTGATCGGCCGTGGGGTGACGGTCTCGGCAGCTATCGGCCTCGATGTGTGCGTCCATCAGGGCGGAGGCGTGGCCGTGGTAATCGAGTGCGATGAGCAAGGTACGTCGGGCCTGGTCGCCAGGGGAGCTCGCGGGCTTGCGACCGGGTTCGCGCGGGCGCTTGCGCGTGCCTCGGGCCGCGCGCCCGGACTCTCCTCGCTTCCGCCCGGCCCCGGCACCACCGGGGCCCGCGTGCCGGCCCGGGCCATGATGGGCCCCGGCACCACGACCGCCTGCCCCGACAACGCCCGCGCCACCGGCGGCGCTTGAGCCATCGGGCCGGGCACCCGTGTCACCGGCCGCGCCCGGGCCGACGTCGATGGCTCGCGGGCAGCGGGGATCCCCGTCGCGTCGACTCCCTCGTCCGCCCTGCGCCTGCACGTGCCGGCCCCCGCTTCCTGATCCGCCCTGTTTCCCGACGGCCACTGACAGTAGTCGCCAGCGCATCATGTGCGGTGGGCAGTTGACAAACTCATACGGTGAGCGTCCCGCTCTGGTATGAGGTCTCGTACGACAGACCGATAACACCCCTCCACATCCGAGCAGGAACGGCGAGAGATCGATCTGACCTGGTCAGAAGCGGTCATGCCCCGGTCCTGAACAACATCGTCATCATCGTGACGCTGGGCATGTTCATCTACGTCTACGGCACCGCGGCCGACTCCGG
>NZ_JBEOXI010000202.1:0-15082 GCF_040296465.1 Streptomyces sp. NPDC002130 | reverse complement strand
GGCCAGCCGCTGCACGCCTACGACCGCGGCCTGGTCCAGGGCACGATCGGCGTGCGCCGGGCCGAGGCGGGCGAGAAGCTCACCACCCTCGACGGTGTCGAGCGCACGCTGGACGCCGAGGACCTGGTGATCACCGACGACCGCGGCCCGATCGGGCTCGCCGGTGTCATGGGTGGCGCCAACACGGAGATCGCCGACCACGACAACGCCGAGAACACGACGGCGGACGTCGTCATCGAGGCCGCGCACTTCGACGCGGTCTCCATCGCGCGCACGGCCCGCCGCCACAAGCTGTCCTCCGAGGCGTCCCGGCGCTTCGAGCGCGGCACCGACCCGCAGGCCGCCGCTGCCGCCGCGCAGCGCACCGTCGACCTGCTGGTGCTGCTCGCGGGCGGCACCGCCGAGGCCGGCGTCACCGAGGTCCTCGCCCCCTCCGCGCCGCGCACCATCACCATCCCGGCCGACCACCCGGACAAGGTCGCGGGTGTGGCCTACGGCCGCGAGACCGTCGTACGCCGCCTCCAGGAGGTCGGCTGCGACGTGTACGGGCAGGATGAGCTGGTCGTCACGGTGCCGTCCTGGCGGCCCGACCTCACCGACCCGAACGACCTGGCCGAAGAGGTCATCCGGCTGGAGGGCTACGAGAACCTGCCCTCCACGCTGCCCAAGCCGCCGGCCGGCCTCGGCCTGACGGACCGGCAGCGGCTGCACCGCCGCGTCGGCCGTGCCCTGGCCGGTGCCGGATACGTCGAGGCGCTGAACTACCCGTTCATCGGCGAGCAGGTCTTCGACCAGCTGGGCCTGGAAGCGGACGACCCGGCCCGCCGTGTCGTGAAGCTCAGCAACCCGCTGAGCGACGAGGAGCCCGCGCTGCGCACGTCGCTGCTGCCGGGTCTGCTCGCCGCCCTGCGCCGCAACGACGGCCGCGGCTCGCACGACCTCGCGCTGTTCGAGTCCGGTCTGGTCTTCCGGCCGCGCGAGGAGCAGCGGATCGCGGCCGTGCTGCCCGTCGACCGCCGCCCGACCGACGAGGAGCTCGCCGAGCTGAACGCCGCGCTGCCCGAGCAGCCGCGGCACGTGGCCGTGGTCCTCGCCGGTGCCCGCGAGCAGGCCGGCTGGTGGGGCAAGGGCCGTCCGGCCGACTGGGCCGACGCGGTCGAGGCCGCCCGGTCCGTCGCCCGTGAGGCCGGCGCCGAGCTCGTCATCCGCAAGGGGCAGTACGGCCCGTGGCACCCGGGGCGGTGCGCCGAGTTGGCGGTCACCGTGGACGGTGCCGAGCGGATCGTGGGGCACGCGGGCGAGCTGCATCCGCGGGTCGTCAAGGCCCTCGGTCTTCCGGCGCGCACCTGCGCGATGGAGATCGACCTGGACGCGGTGGAGACCGCCGGTGACGCCACTGCCGCGGCGCCTCGGATCTCCACGTTCCCCGTCGCCACGCAGGATGTCGCCCTGGTCGTCGACGCGTTCGTGCCGGCCGTGGACGTCGAGGCGGCGCTGCGGGACGGGGCCGGGGAACTGCTGGAGTCCATCCGGCTGTTCGACGTGTACGAGAACGCCGAGCAGTTGGGCGAGGGCCGGAAGTCGCTGGCGTACGCCTTGCGGTTCCGGGCATCCGACCGGACGCTGACCGTGGACGAGGCTTCCGCGGCCCGGGACGCGGCGGTTGCCCTCGCGGGGGAGCGCGTCGGGGCGGTGTTGCGGAGTTAGCGCCGTGGGGGGCCGCGCTTCGTTGCCGGCTGCCGGTACGCGGTGGCCGTCGCGCAGTTCCCCGCGCCCCTGAGAGAGGGGGGAGCAGCTCACTCGTTTGAGTGGTGCTGGTTGGTGATCCTCCCTCGTGGGTGTTGCCGTAGGCAGAATCGGACCGGCCCTACTGGGCCGGTCCGTCTGTGTGCTGTAAGGGCCTATTGGGGGGCCATCGGCATGATCCGCATCAGGGGTCGGGTGCGCAGCCTCGGTCTGCCCACGGTGTGGGGCGCGGCGGCCGTCACGTACAAGCTGGCCTGTCCGCTCGCCCAGGAGACCGGTCTCCAGGCGCGGATCGTCACCAGTGCCGTGTTCTTCGCGGTCGGGGCCGGGCTGATCCTGCAGGTGCGGCACGCGCTGATGCGTGAGCTGCGGCAGGCGCGCCGGGTCGCGGGTGCCGCGCAGCGCGCGCTGCTGCGGCCGCTGCCCTCGCGGGTCGACGGGCTGGACGTGGCGGCCGTCCAGGTCTCGGCGGAGCGTGGCGCCGCGGTCGGAGGCGACCTGTACGAGGTCGTCGCCACCGAGCACGGCGTCCGGGCCGTGATGGGTGACGTACGCGGGCACGGGATCGGCGCGCTCGGGACCGTCGCCGCAGTACTCGGCTGTTTCCGCGAGGCGGCGCACGACGAGGAGGACCTCGGCGGGGTGCTGCGCCGGCTGGAACGGGCCCTGGACCGCCATCTGCGCCAGGAGCATCCCGCGAGCGCCGCCGAGGAGTTCGTGACGCTGCTGCTCGTGGAGATCCGGCCCGACGGGGAGATGCTCGCCCTGAACTGCGGGCACCCGTGGCCGTACCGGCTCAGCCGTGGCCGGGTGGAGCAACTGGCCCCCGGTGACCCGCACCCGCCACTGGGCCTGTTCCCGCTGCCTGCCGTCCTGCCGACTGTGGACCTCGGGTACCTCGCACCAGGGGACGCCCTGTTCCTCCACACGGACGGCGCCCAGGACGCGCGGGACGCCCGTGGCCGGTTCTTCCCGCTGGGGAGTGCGCTGACGAGCGTCGCGGGCGACGGCCCGCTCTCTTCGCAGGGTGTCGTCGGCAGGATCTCAGCCTCCCTCCTCCACCACACGCGCGGCGAACCGCCGGACGACATCGCGCTGCTCGTGCTCACGAACAGCGGGGGGATGCCGTCAGGGGCGCGGGGAACTGCGCGATCGACCACGACGTGCCCGCAGTCGACCACACACCTCTGACACCGCGGCAAGAGAAGGCATCGCCGGCGGAGCCGTCCGCCCCGCCACGGAGTGTCGGGCAGGCAGCCGGGCGGACGGCGGTAACGGGCCGCCGCACTGTACGAGGGGGAGCCGGCGGCCCGGCCGGCCTCTTTCGAGGCAGTTCAGTCAACCGGCCCGACACGCAGAGCGACAGCGCGCACACCCTGCGGATTCGAGCACTCCGTTCACACCCCGTGTGAAGGCGGAACCACTACTCTGTCCGCACCGAGCCACCGGGGGGCCCACATGCAGCCCAACACTCTGCTCGACGCGATCCTGGACGAGGCCGGGATCTCGCACGCGGGGCTGGCCGCACACGTCAACCAGGCGGGACGGGCCCGTGGCCTGTCCCTGAGGTACGAACACACCGCCGTCGCCCGGTGGCTGAAGGGGCAGCGCCCTCGGGGCCAAGTGCCCGACCTGATCTGCGAAGTGCTCGCCGCCCGGCTGCAACGGCACGTCACCCTCGACGACATCGGCCTCGGCGTGCCCGGCGAGCCGTCCGCCCCGCACACCGGCACGCTGTCCGGGTTCGTCGAACGAGCCACCGCCCTGTGGCGCTCCGACCAGCAGCAGCGCCCGCACATCCTGGGCGCGCCCGCCCTCACCGGCACGCCCGCGGTGATGCCGGTGTGGGAGTGGGAGAACCCGCCCGAGGACGTGGACGTCTCGCGGGGCGGCAGACACCGGGTCACCGCGGGCGACCTGGAGATGCTGCGGGCCGCCCGTACGCACTACGAGCAGATGTACCGCAAGGCCGGGGGCATCGCCACACGGGCCCGGATCGTCGGCTTCCTCAACGCCGAGGCCGCACCGCTGCTGCGCGGCAGCTACACCGACGAGACCGGCCGCCAACTGCACCGGGCCACGGGCGGTTTGGTGGCGGTCGCCGGTATCTGCGCCTACGACTCCGACGCGCACGGGCTGGCCCAGCGCTACTTCCACCAGGCGCTGCGGCTGGCGAAGGCCAGCGGCGACCGGGGACTCGGGGCGTACGTCATCGCCCTGCTGGTCAACCAGTCGCTGTTCATGCGGGAGTACCGGCAGGCCGTCGCCTTCGCGGAGGCCGCGCTGCGGGCCGCCGGCAAGCACATCACCCCGGCGCTCGCCTCCGACCTGTACGCGATGCAGGCCAAGGCGTACGCGCATCTCGGTGACGGCACGAGCGCCCTGTCCCGCATCCGGCGGGCCGAGCAGGCGGCCGAGCGCATCCGGCGCGGCTACGAGCCGGACGAGACCGGCTATGTCCAGCCAGGGCTCGTGAACGTCCAGGTGGCGGAGGCGCTGCTGAGCCTGGGCGAGATCGCGGCCGCCGGGGAGCATGCCGCGGCCGCCGTGGACAACCCGGCGCACGACCGCGGCCGGGTGCACCGGCTGGCCATGCTCAGCACCATCGAGCTGCGGCAGGGCAACGCCGACAAGGCGGTGGCCATCGCCGTGCAGATGGCCGAGCAGGCCCGGGGCATGGAGTCCCAGCGGCTGCGCGACCGGCTGCGCGCGGTGCGGGAGCACCTGGTGCGCAGTGGCTGCGCGGGCACGGCCGAGGCCGCCGAACGCATCGACGGAGCACTGCGCGTACCGTTGTAGGTCCGGGTCGGCGTGCCCGTACCGCTCCGAGGCGCTTCCCGTGCGCCTGCTGCCCATCCGTCCCTGCTGCGATATTGCCACTTACTCGACGGAAGGTGGCAGAACCGTGCAGTGGACGAAACACAACGAACAAAGTGTGTACTCAAACCGCTGGTTCAGCGTCAATCTCGCGGATGTCGAACTGCCGGACGGCCGGCATCTGGACCACTTCCTCATACGGCTGCGGCCCGTCGCGGTGGCCACGGTCGTGAACGAGGCCAACGAGGTGCTGCTGCTCTGGCGGCACCGCTTCATCACCGACAGCTGGGGGTGGGAACTCGCGGCGGGAGTGGTCGAGGACGGTGAGGACATCGCCCGTGCGGCCGCCAGGGAACTGGAGGAGGAGACGGGCTGGCGGCCGGGACCCCTGCACCACCTCATGAGCGTGGAGCCGTCCAACGGGCTCACCGACGCCCGGCACCACGTGTACTGGGCCGACGAGGGCGAGTACGTCGGGCACCCCGTGGACGACTTCGAGTCGGACCGCCGGGAATGGGTGCCCCTCAAGCTCGTCCCCGACATGGTCGCCCGCGGCGAGGTCCCGGCCGCCAACATGGCGGCCGCGTTACTACTGCTGCACCATCTCAGGCCGGGTCAGGACACGTTGTCCTGAGCTAGCGTCCCAGTGCCTGCCAGATCGTCATGACGAGGGCACCCACGGCGGTGAGGGCGGCGACCGCGGGCAGCGGCCAGCGCGCGTGTTCCAGCGAGTTGATCCGGGTGTTGAGCTCGTCGAGTTCCTTGGCGGTCTCCTCGGTGCGATGGCTCAGCAGAGCCAGCCCGCCCTCGACGCGGGCGTAGGCCACGTCGAGGCGGCGCCGTAACTCTGCGAGTTCTCCATGGACGACGGGATGCTCGGGATCGGCGGTCACGAGTCCGCTCCTTTCCGTAGTCGTTTCACATCCCTTGCATGCGCATGAGGAGTCAACTCGCCTGGTGGGCGCCTGGGGAGAGTGTGCGTAGGGCATATGCGAGCCCGGCGCGCACACGGTGTGTGAATGCCGCGGACCCGGCACCAACTCCGGTGCCGGGTCCGCTGCTTGGCCGAAATCTGACCGTCCGTAACCGGCCTTGGGGGGGCGTCACCGCATGGCGAAGTGGATCGGTCAGGCGTACGTGTAGAAGCCCGAGCCCGTCTTGCGGCCCAGCCGGCCCGCGTCGACCATGCGCTGCAGGAGCGGGGGAGCGGCGTACAGGGGCTCCTTGTACTCCTCGTACATGGACTGCGCGACCGAGGCGACCGTGTCCAGGCCGATCAGGTCGGACAGCTTCAGGGGGCCCATCGGGTGGGCGCAGCCCATCTCCATGCCGTTGTCGATGTCCTCGCGGCTGGCGATGCCCGTCTCGAACATCCGGATCGCGGAGAGCAGGTACGGGATCAGCAGCGCGTTGACCACGAAGCCGGAGCGGTCCTGGGCGCGGATCGCGTGCTTGCCGAGCAGCTTCTCGGTGAAGAGCTGGGCGCGGCCGATGGTGCCCTCGGACGTGGTGAGCGCCGGGATCAGCTCGACGAGCTTCTGCACCGGGGCCGGGTTGAAGAAGTGGATGCCGATGACCTGGTCGGGGCGCGAGGTCGCGACCGCCAATTTCACCAGCGGGATCGAGGAGGTGTTGGACGCAAGGATCGCGTCAGGCCGGGTCACGACCTGGTCGAGCACCTGGAAGATCTCGGTCTTGACCTGCTCGTTCTCGACGACGGCCTCGATCACCAGGTCACGGTCGGCGAACTCGCCGAGGTCCGTGGTGAAGCTCAGGCGGGCCAGCGTGGCCTCCTTCTCCTCCTCGGTGATCTTGCCGCGTTCGGCTGCCTTGGCCAGGGAGGTGAACAGCCGGGTGCGGCCGATCTCCAGAGCCTCGCCGGTGGTCTCGGCGACCATGACGTCCAGGCCGGCCCGGGCGCACACCTCGGCGATGCCCGCGCCCATCTGACCGCAGCCCACGACTCCGACGCGTGCAATGTCTCCCGCTGGGATGTCCGTCACATCGTCCCTTTCGCTGCTGATCTACGTCCGGGCAGACCGGCCGGGTCCCGGCGCCTGCTCCGTTCGTGCACGTTACTCCGAAGTATCGATGATCGATCGCGGGGGGCGGGTCCCGCATCGGGCATGCTGGCCCCGGAGCGATCCGCGACCGGGCGGATCCGCGGCTTTTTGGGGCATGCGGATGGGACGAGTCTCACGCAGGGCGTTCGCGGTCGCGGCGCTGTCGGCTTTCACGATGATGCCTAAGGCGTCGGCCGCGAGCGGACGCCGCGGCGGGGCGCCGGGCTCCGAGATGCGGGGCGTCTGGATCGCGTCCGTGGCCAACCGCGACTGGCCGTCGAAGTCCGGGCTGACCGCGTCGCAGCAGCGCGCCGAGCTGCTCACCCATCTCGACACGGCGGTCCGCAACCGCCTCAACACCGTGTTCTTCCAGGTCCGGCCCACGGCGGACGCGATGTGGCCCTCGCCGTACGAGCCCTGGTCGCAGTACCTCACCGGCACCCAGGGCAAGGACCCCGGCTGGGATCCGCTGGGCACGGCCGTCCGGGAGGCGCACGCCCGGGGTCTTCAGCTGCACGCGTGGTTCAACCCGTACCGGATCGCCGCCCACGCCGACCCGGCCCGGCTCGCCGCCTCCCACCCGGCGCGCAAGAACCCGGACTGGGTGGTGACGTACGGCGGGAAGCTCTTCTACAACCCGGGGCTGCCCGAGGTCCGTGCTTTCGTCGAGGACGCGATGCTCGACGCGGTGGCGAAGTACGCCGTGGACGGCGTCCACTTCGACGACTACTTCTATCCCTACCCGGTGGCGGGGCAGACCTTCGACGACGACGACGCCTACGACGAGCACGGTGGCGCCTTCCCGGACCGGGCCGCCTGGCGGCGGGACAACATCGACCGGCTGGTGCGCGAGATCGCGGACCGGGTGAAGGAGGTCCGGCCGAGCGCCCGCTTCGGCATCAGCCCGTTCGGCGTGTGGCGCAACGCCTCGACGGACCCGGCCGGTTCGGACACCCGGGCCGGCGTCGAGACGTACGACGACCTGCACGCGGACACCCGGAAGTGGGTGCGCGAGGGCTGGATCGACTACATCGTCCCGCAGCTGTACTGGAACATCGGCTTCGCCGCCGCCGACTACGCGAAGCTGGTGCCCTGGTGGGCGAAGGTCGCGCGCGACAGCCCGACGCAGCTGTACGTGGGGGAGGCGCTGTACAAGGCCGGCGACCCTGCCCAGCCCGCGGCGTGGCAGGAGAGGGCTGAACTGTCCCGGCATCTGACGCTGGCCGGGGAGTACGCGCAGGTGCGCGGACACGTCTACTTCGCCGCCAGGGACGTGGCGGCCGACCGGATCGGGGCGATGGCGCGGGTGGTCGCCGACCACTACGGGCAGCCGGCGCCGCCCCCGCGCCGAGTCGGCTCGCGCTGAGGCGCCACAGGGGGGAGGGCACCCTGCGTCGAGTCGGCCGCGGGGGTGCCACCCCGCGTCGAGTCGCCTCGCGCAGTGCCCGGCGTAGGGGATGCCCGCGCTGAGTCGCTGCCGCCCCCTACGGGCAGCCGGCGTCACCCCCGCGCCGAGTCACGGTCCGGTCGTGGTCTCCCGGTGCCGGATCTCCGTGTCGGGTCCCGGCGAGCACACGCCCTCGTGCCCGTCCTCGAACCGGACGCGGTACGGGGGGTTGCCCTCCTGGCCGAGCACTTCGACGATCTCGCCGATCTTGTCGTGCTGACCGACCACCCTGCCGTGCTGGACAAGCTGGTCGCCCACGATTGCGCGCATCTGGGGCCTCCTCACCATGTGCGGAGCAGCGGTCCGTGGCCTTGAGTCCACGGCGGGGTGCGCCCGTCGGCAGTGGCCGCGCACGCTCCCCGCTCATCCGCGTGATCGCTGTGTGACGGCGATGCAGACCAGCACCGCCGCGGCCGTCAGCGGGGCGGCGACCGGGAGGTGTTCGCCCAGCAGCAGCACCGACCACACCAGTGTGAGCAGCGGCTGGGCGAGCTGCAACTGGCTGGCCTTGGGGATGCCGATGGCGGCCATGCCGCGGTACCAGACGACCAGCCCGACGAACTGCGAGCCCGCCGCGACCCACAGCAGTCCGGTGACGCTGTGCGCGGTCAGCCGCACGGGTTCGTGTGCCAGGGCGATCGAGGCGACCGGCACGGTCAGGGGCAGGCACAGCACCAGCGCCCAGCCGATCACCTGCCAGCCCGGCATGACCCGGGCCAGTCGGCCGCCCTCGGTGTAGCCGGCCGCGCAGACCAGCAGCGCGGCGAACAGGTACAGGTCGGCGGTGGTCAGGGCGCCGCCGCTCTGCTGCACGGTGAAGGCCAGGACCGCCGCCGCGCCCGCCAGGGCGGCGGTCCAGAAGGTGCGCGAGGGCCGGGTGCCGACGCGCAGGGCCGAGAAGAGCGCCGTGGTGAGGGGGAGCAGACCGACCACGACGGCTGCGTGCGCGGTGGTGGAGGTCTCCAGCGCCAGCGTGGTCAGCAGCGGGAAGCCGAGGACCACGCCGGCTCCGACCACGGCGAGGCCGGGCCAGTGCCGTCGGGCGGGCAGCGGTACCCGCAGCGCCAGCAGGGCGGTGCCCGCGATCACCGCGGCCAGCACGCTCCGCACGGCGACCAGCGACCAGGGCCCGAACCCCTCCAGCCCCCAGGCGGTCGCGGGGAACGTGAGGGAGAAGGCGACGACGCCGAGGGCCGCCTGGAGCGTGCCGAAGCCGTGACTCTCCTGGCCCGGAGTGGCGACTGCTATCGCGGGCGCTGCGGTAGCGCTACTCTGTGCTCTCATGCAAGAGCGTAGCAGTGTGGTTGACCTGGTGGAACAACTGCGGCGGGAGCTCGACCGCTACTCACCCGGTGGAAAGCTCCCCTCGAGCCGGGCTCTGGTCGAGCGGTTCCGGGTGAGCCCGGTGACGGTGTCGCGGGCCCTGGCGCAGCTCGCCGCCGAGGGCCTGGTGGTCACCCGGCCCGGCGCGGGCGCGTTCCGCGCGCAGGCCCGGACGGCACCGGCCCCGGCGGGGGACACCTCCTGGCAGGAGGTCGCGCTCAGCGCCGACGGCGCCGCAGACCTCGTGCCGCGCTCGGTCGACGCCTCCGGGGTGCTGGTGTCGCTGGCCGCGCCGCCGCCCGGCGTGATCGAGTTCAACGGCGGCTATCTGCACCCGTCCTTGCAGCCCGAGCGGGCGATGGCCGCCGCCCTCTCGCGGGCCGGGCGCCGTCCCGGTGCCTGGGGACGCCCGCCCATGGAGGGGCTGCCGGAGCTGCGTGAGTGGTTCGCGCGGAGCATCGGCGGCGCTGTCACGGCCGCCGAGGTGCTGATCACCGCGGGCGGGCAGTCCGCGCTCACCACCGCCCTGCGCGCCCTCGCCCCGCCCGGCGCACCCGTCCTGGTCGAGTCGCCCACCTACCCGGGCATGCTCGCCATCGCCCGCGCCGCCGGCCTGCGTCCCGTGCCCGTTCCGGTGGACGCCGACGGCGTGCGGCCGGAGCTGCTGGCGGACGCCTTCCGGGCCACCGGCGCCCCGGCCTTCGTCTGCCAGCCGCTCTTCCAGAACCCCACCGGCGCCGTGCTCGCGCCCGAGCGGCGCGCCGAGGTGCTGCGCATCGCCCGGGAGGCGGGCGCGTTCGTCGTCGAGGACGACTTCGTGCGGCGGCTGGTGCACGAGGACGCGGGGCCGCTGCCGCGCCCGCTGGCCGCCGACGACCCCGACGGCGTCGTCGTCCACGTCTCCTCGCTGACCAAGGCGACCTCGCCGAGCTTCCGGGTGAGTGCCCTGGCCGCCCGCGGTCCGGTCCTGGAACGGCTGCGCGCCATCCAGGTCGTCGACACGTTCTTCGTGCCGCGCCCCCTCCAGGAGGCCGCCCTCGAACTCGTCGGCTCGCCCGCCTGGCCGCGTCATCTGCGGGCCGTCTCCGCGGAGTTGAAGGCCCGCCGGGACGCGATGACCGGCGCCCTCGCCCTGCACCTGCCGGAACTCGCCCTGCCGCACGTCCCGTCCGGCGGCTACCACCTGTGGCCACGCCTGCCCGACGGCACGGACGAGTCGGCCCTGACCTCCGCGGCCCTGCGCGCCGGCGTCGCCCTCGCGCCCGGCCGTCCGTACTTCAGCGCCGAACCCCCGGCCGCGCACGTCCGGCTGAGCTTCGCGGCGGTCGCGGGGACCGGGGAGATCGCGGAGGGCGTACGCAGGCTGCGTACGGCCTGGGACGAGGTGCCGGGATAACCGCTCGACGCGCCTTCGGGCGGCCTGCGAGCATCGCGGACATGACCGACACGCCGAGCCTGCCCGAGGGCTACGAGATCTCCACCGACCCCGCCCGCGTCGACCGCGAGCGCGTGCACCACTGGCTGTCCACCGACGCCTACTGGGCGCTGGGACGCCCCCGGGGGACGCAGGACCGGGCGATCGAGGGGTCACTCAACTTCGGGGTCTTCGACACGGTGTCGGGGGAGCAGGTCGCGTATGCCCGGGTGATCACCGACCGGGCGACGTTCGGGTGGCTGTGCGACGTGTACGTCGATCCGTCGGTGCGCGGCAAGGGCGTCGGAAGCGCGCTCGTGGCCGCCGTGCGGGAAGAGCTGCGATCGTTCGGAGTGCGGCGGGTGCTGCTCGCCACCCAGGACGCGCACGGGGTGTACGAGAGGCTCGGATTCGCCCCCCTGGAGCGGCCCGAGCAGTGGATGGCGCTCATCTTCGGCCGGTGAGGGCCCAGGCACCCTGGGTAACTCGTAGGTAACAGCTCTTGACCTGCGTACTTGCTGCGCCCACGATCGCCGCATGCCACTTCGGGTCACCTTCGTCGCCGCCGCGCGCAGCTCTCCGCTGCTCGCCGAGCGTTTCGAGGACGACCGGCCGCTGGACCAGGCCGGCTGGGGCGAGGTGGAGCGCGCCGCCCGGGAACTGCTGCCGCTCGCCGCGGCCGAACTGCGCTACTGCTCGCCGACCCCGCGCAGCCGGGCGACGGGGGAGGGGCTCGGATACGCGCCGCTGGTGCAGCTCGGCCTGCGCGACTGCGACATGGGCCGGTGGCGCGGGCTGACCCTGGGCGAGGCGATGGCCCGGGAGCCGGAGGCCGTGGACGCCTGGCTCGCCGACCCCCGTGCCACACCGCACGGGGGTGAGTCGCTGGTCGACTTCATCACCCGCGTCGGCGGCTGGCTCGACACCCGGCCCGTGGAGGACGGCTGCCGGGTCGTGGCGGTGGCCGAGCCCTCCGTGATCCGGGCGGCCCTGGTGTACGCCCTGAAGGCACCGCCGTCGACGTACTGGAACATCGACGTCCGCCCGCTGTCGACGACGGCCGTGACGGGCCGGGCGGGACGCTGGAACCTGCGCTTCGACGGCGGGGTGCCGGCTCAGCCCTCGCGCGCGTAGTCGGTCCGCAGGACCAGCTCCTTGGCGGGGCCCCGGACGCGCCACACCGTCCGCCAGTGGTCGCTGTCGCGGACGGTGAACTCGCCTCGGTAGAGGTCCGCCGCGCAGGGATGGTCGGTGACATGCCGGCCGGACGTCAGGTCCAGGTCGTGGAACGGCCGGCCGTCGGCGAACCGCACGTCCGCCGTGCCGTCCGGGCCGGGCAGAAAGCGCAGGGTCCGCTCGGCGGGCCGGGCGACGCCCTGCCAGACGAAGGTGCCGGACTCGAGGTGCAGCAGCCCGCCGGGCCTCTCCGTGTCCTCACGGAACTCGGTGGTTCCGGTGAACTCCCCTTCCGTGCCGCTCGCGAGATCCCGCACCGACCGCGACACCCTCCAGCGCCCCGCCAGATACGCCAGTGCGTCCGGCACTGGCCAGAACTCGCCCATCCTGCTCCGCTCTCCGTCCCGGCGGTGCCGTGCGACCCATTGACGCGCCTCCGCCCCCTCCCTATCTTGCCGTTCGAAGTGCTGATCAATGTCTGATATTTCGAACACTCCTCTACCAGAGAGCCGCGGAGTATCCATGCCACGCACCGCCGCCCGCACCCGAGGGAGAGTCGGCCTCACGGCCACCGCCCTCCTGACGGCAGCAGCCCTCGTACCGGCCCCCGCGCACGCCGAGGACGTCACCGACTACGCGATCACCGTCGACCCGTCCGCCCAGGGCGCGAAGATCGACGACACGATGTACGGCGTCTTCTTCGAGGACATCAACCGGGCCGCCGACGGCGGTCTGTACGCCGAGCTCGTGCAGAACCGGTCCTTCGAGTACTCCACCGCCGACAACGGCTCCTACACGCCCCTGACCTCCTGGACGGTCGGCGGCACCGCACAGGTCGTGAACGACTCCGGCCGCCTCAACGAGCGCAACCGCAACTACCTCTCCCTGGGTGCCGGTTCAGCCGTCACGAACGCCGGTTACAACACGGGCATCCGGGTCGAGCAGGGCAAGCGGTACGACTTCTCCGTGTGGGCCCGCGCCGAGAGCGGCACCACGCTCACGGTCTCGCTGAAGGACACGGCGGGCGCGCTCGCCACCGCCCGGCAGGTCGCCGTGAAGGGCGGCTGGGCCAAGTACAAGGCCACGTTCACGGCGACCCGCACGAGCAATCGCGGCCGGCTCACCGTCGCCGCGTCGAACGCCGCCGCGCTCGACGAGGTGTCGCTGTTCCCGCGCGAGACGTACAAGAACCAGCCGAACGGCCTGCGCAAGGACCTCGCCGAGAAGATCGCCGCCCTGAAGCCCGGGTTCGTGCGCTTCCCCGGCGGCTGCCTGGTCAACACCGGCTCCATGGAGGACTACAGCGAGGCCTCGAACTGGCAGCGCAAGCGCAGCTACCAGTGGAAGGACACCATCGGACCCGTAGAGCAGCGCGCCACGAACGCCAACGTCTGGGGCTACAACCAGAGCTACGGCCTCGGCTACTACGAGTACTTCCGCTTCTCCGAGGACATCGGCGCCATGCCGCTGCCCGTCGTCCCCGCTCTGGTGACCGGCTGCGGCCAGAACAAGGCCACCGAAGACGAGGCGCTGCTCAGGCGGCACATCCAGGACACCCTCGACCTCATCGAGTTCGCCAACGGACCGGCGACCTCGAAGTGGGGCAAGGTGCGCGCACAGATGGGCCACCCCAAGCCCTTCCACCTCACCCACCTCGGGGTCGGCAACGAGGAGAACCTCCCGAAGGAGTTCTTCGCCCGCTTCGAGCGGTTCCGGGCGGCCGTCAAGGCGAAGTACCCGGACATCACCGTCATCTCCAACTCGGGCCCCGACGACGCCGGCACGACCTTCGACACCGCCTGGCAGCTCAACCGCGAGGGCAAGGTCGACATGGTCGACGAGCACTACTACAACAGCCCGAACTGGTTCCTGCAGAACAACGACCGCTACGACTCCTACGACAGGAACGGCCCCAAGGTCTTCCTCGGCGAGTACGCCTCCCAGGGCAACGCCTGGAAGAACGGCCTGTCCGAGGCCGCCTTCATGACCGGCCTGGAGCGCAACGCGGACGTCGTCAAACTCGCCTCGTACGCCCCGCTGCTCGCCAACGAGGACTACGTGCAGTGGCGCCCGGACATGATCTGGTTCAACAACCGGGCCTCCTGGAACTCGGCCAACTACGAGGTCCAGAGGCTGTTCATGAACAACGTCGGCGACCGCGTCGTCCCCTCGAAGGCCACCACGACCCCGGACGTCAGCGGCCCCATCACCGGCGCCGTCGGCCTGTCGACGTGGGCGACCAGCGCCGCGTACGACGACGTGAAGGTCACCTCGGCGGACGGCTCGACCCTGCTGAGCGACGACTTCTCCGGTGACGCCTCGAAGTGGACGGGCAGCGGCCGCGGCAGCTGGAGCATCCAGGACGGGAGCTACGTCCAGACCGACACCGCCGCCGAGAACACCATGGTCACGGCGGGCGACCCGGCCTGGAAGGACTACGACCTGCATGTGAAGGCCACCAAGAAGTCCGGCAAGGAGGGCTTCCTCGTCGCCTTCGGCGTCAAGGACACCGGCAACTACTACTGGTGGAACCTGGGCGGCTGGAACAACACCCAGTCCGCGATCGAACAGGCCGTGGACGGCGGCAAGGGCACCCTGATGACGAAGCCCGGGTCGATCGAGACCGGCCGTGCCTACGACATCGACATCAAGGTCCGCGGCCGCCAGGTCACCCTCTTCCTCGACGGCAAGGAGTGGGGCAGCTTCAAGGACGACAAGCCGGCCGAGCCGTTCCGCCAGGTCGTCACCGAGGACGCGAAGACCGGTGACCTGATCGTCAAGGTCGTCAACGCCCAGTCGGCGGAGGCCCGCACGGCCGTCGACCTCGGTGGTGCCAAGGTCGCCTCCACGGCCCGCGTCACCACGCTGGCCGCCGACGAGGACGCGGTGAACACCGAGACGGACACGCCGGTGACGCCGGTGACGTCCACGTTCCGGGGCGTGGCCACGAAGTTCACGTACACCTTCCCGGCGAACTCCGTGACGTTCCTGAGGATCAAGCAGAACTAGGACCCGCCGGTGTGGGCCTCCCGGTACGGCGCGTCTCGTCGGGGGGGCCTCCAACGTAGCAAAGCCGCACGGCATGACGAAGGGGCC
>NZ_JBEOXI010000201.1:0-15377 GCF_040296465.1 Streptomyces sp. NPDC002130 | reverse complement strand
CCGGGCTGCACGGCGCCGCGCTCCTGATCTCGCGGGCCGTGACCGGGTGGCTGTTCGTCCTGCACGGCCTCTACAAGTTCGGCCTCACCATGGACGGCTGGAAGGTCGGCGTCCTCCAGCCTCTCGGGCTGCCGGTGCCAGGCCTGCTGAGCGGGCCCCCCGGTGTTCGAGATCGCCGTCGGCGTCCTGCTGATCGTCGGGCTGGCACACCGGTGTCCTCGGCCCCAACGGTGTGGGGGGAGCCGAGATCGACTTCACGTACCTCGTGGTCGGCTTGCTGATCTTCGCCGCCGGACCGGGTGCGCCGGCTCTGTCTGGCGCCTTCCGCAAGGTGAGACCACGGCTGTGACCTGAGACACCGTGCAACACAATTTTCGCGATACGACACATAACCTTCGCGCCACGACGCGCTACTGGAACGGGACACCATGACGTTTTTGGACAGCAGCACCTGGGACGGCCGCATCTTCTCCGGCTCGGGCGAGTGGATCAGCGGCTCTGGCGAGGTGTACGACGCCGTCGAGCCCGCAACGGGCAAGAGACTGGCGCGTGTCGGGTCTGCCACGCGGGCCGACGTGCACCAGGCGGTGGAGCAGGCGGTGCGGGCCCAGCGGGAGTGGGCCGCCCGGCCGTACTCGGACCGCGCGGCCGTGCTGCGCCGAGCAGCGCGTCTCTTCGAGGAGAACCAGCAGGAGATCGAGACCTGGCTGATGCGGGAGTCCGGAGCGATCCGGCCGTTCGCCGCCCTGCAGGTCACCAGCGGTGGTGCGGAGGAGTGTCACGAGGCCGCCGCCCTCGCCGGGGCGCCCTACGGTGAGCTGCTGCGTTCCGGGCAGCAGCGGCTGTCCTTCTCCCGCCGTGTCCCTGTCGGCGTGGTCGGGGTGATCGCCCCGTTCAACGTGCCGGTCATCCTGGCCATGCGGGCGGTCGCTCCGGCGCTGGCCCTGGGCAACGCGGTCGTTCTCAAGCCGGACCCGCGGACCGCGATCAGCGGCGGTGTCGTCTTCGCCCGGGTCTTCGAGGAGGCGGGTCTGCCGCCCGGTCTGCTGCACGTCCTGCCCGGCGGCGCGGACGTCGGCGCGGCCGTCGTCGAACACCCGAAGATCCCCGTCATCGCCTTCACCGGCTCCACCCGGGCCGGACGCGCCATCGGCATCGCCGCGGCCGAGCACCTCAAGCGGGTCCACCTGGAACTGGGCGGAAACTCCGCGCTCGTCATCATGGACGACGTCGACCTGGAGAAGGCCGCCTCGGTGGGCGCCTGGGGATCCTTCGTGCACGCCGGCCAGATCTGCATGGCCAGCAGCCGCCACCTCGTGCACGCCTCGGTCGCCGACGACTACACCGCCCTGCTCGCCCAGCACGCCGACGCGCTCCCGGTCGGCGATCCGCTCGGTGAGAACGTCGCCCTCGGACCGGTCATCGACGCCGGCCAGCGCGACAACATCCACCGCATCGTCACCGAGACAGTCGAGGCGGGCGCCCGGCTGGCCGCGGGCGGCACCTACGAGGACCTGTTCTACCGGCCGACCGTGCTCACCGAGGTGCCGCTCACCGCGCCCGCCTACGCACAGGAGATCTTCGGGCCGGTCGCACCTGTCGTCCCCTTCCAGGACCTCGACGAGGCGGCCCGCCTGGCCGCCGGCACCGAATACGGGCTGTCCCTCGGCATCCTCACCCGGGACGTCATGAAGGGCCTCGCCCTGGCGGAGCGTGTGCCCAGCGGGCTGGTCCACATCAACGACCAGACCGTCAACGACGAGGCGCTCATCCCGTTCGGCGGGGTCGGCGACTCCGGCACCGGATCCCGCCACGGCGGCGCCGCCGCCAACCTCGAAGCCTTCACCGAACAGCAGTGGGTCACCGTACGGGGCGAACTTCCGCAGTACCCCTTCTGACCCCCCCCCAACCCCCAGAGCCGTACGGAGAGTTACATGCCCATGGACCCCATCACCGTCGTCCCCCGGCAGATGCGGCAAGCCGACGCGGGAGCCGACTGGCCCACCGACAACAAATTCCTCAACGGACCCTTCGCGCCCTGGACGGAGGAGAGCGAGGGGTATGACCTGGAGGTGGACGGCGAGATACCGGCCGACCTTGCGGGCGCGCTGTTCCGCGTCTCCTCCAACCCCCGCTTTCAGCCCCGCGACACCGACCTCTACCACTGGTGGGAGGGCGACGGCATGGTGTGCGGCATCTACCTGCGCGAGGGCCGGGCCGCCTACCGCACACGTTGGGTGGAGACCGACTCGATGAAGGTCGAGGTGGAGGCCGGAGAAGCGATCTACAGCGGCTTCGTCAACGGCGGCACTCCCGGCCGGCTGCCCGAGGGAGCCCCGCCTGCCAAGAACGTCGCCAACATCAACGCAGGCCTCTTCGACGACCACCTGATCGTCTACTTCGAGGGCGGACTGCCGCACGCGCTGGACCCCGAGACCCTGCGCACCATCGGCACGTACGACTTCCACGGCGGCATCGACGTGCTGTGCACCGGCCACTACAAGACCGACCCGGACAGCGGCGACATGCTGTTCTTCGCCGCCGTCGGACCGACGATCACCTGGTACCGCGCCGACGTGAAGACCGCCGAGATCATCGACTCGCACTCCTTCGACATCGGTGTGCCGGTCCTCATGCACGACTTCGCCGTCAGCGACACCTACGCCGTCTTCTTCGTCACCCCGGCCCAGTTCCGCCTCGACCTGGTCGCGCAGAGCAAGCCCGGCGTGGTCTGGGACGAGGACTCCCTCGAACACGGCGTGCAGATCGTCCTGATGAACCGCCACACCCACGAGGTCACCTGGCACGAGCTCGGCGGCCACTGGGCCAACACCCACTTCTTCAACGCCTACGAGCAGGACGGCCGGCTGGTCGTCGACGGCCACCGCATCAGCCGGCTCGGCACCCCGATCGACCGCATCGGTACACCGGTGACCTCCCACGAGTGGTTCCCCCCGGCCCAGCCCTACCGGTGGCGCGTCGACCTGGCGACCGGAAAAGCCACCGAGGAGATGATCAGCGGCGTCCTCGGGGAGTTCCCCAAGATCAACGACGCGTACACGGGCCGCCCCAACCGCTACGGCTACTTCGTCACCACTCGCGGCCTGGCCGACGACATCATGTCCGACGGACTGGCCCGCCACGACTACCTCCTGGACCGCACCACCGTCGTCGAAGGCCCGGACGGGCTCACCAGCCCCGGCGAACCGGTCTTCGTCGCCCGCGAGAACGCCCGCGCCGAAGACGACGGCTATCTGCTCTCCCTGTGGTGGAATCGCAGCACCAACCTCAGCGAACTGCTGATCCACGACGCCGCCGACCTGCGCCGCACCCCGCTGGCCCGGGTCAAGCTCCCCAGCCGAGTGCCCTTCGGCTTCCACGGCAGCTGGGCCGACCACGCCACCCTGGACCGCGCCATCGCCGTCCACCGCGGCAACGACTGACGGCCATGCGAGACCTCGCGGGCAAGACCGCCTTCATCACCGGCGGGGACAGCGGGATCGGTCTCGGCGTGGCACAGTCGCTGTGCCACGCCGGAATGAACGTGGTCATCTGCGGAGTCGTCCCGGAGACGCTTCAGAGCGCGCACCACAAACTCGCGCGTATCGGCAAGGCCGAGGCCATCGAGCTCGACGTACGGGACCGGGGGGCGTTCGCCGCCGTCGCCGACCGACTCGACCGTGGCTACGGCGGCGTGGACGTGCTGGTCAACAACGCGGGCGTCGGATTCCTCGCACCGGTGGCCGAGGCGACGTTCGAGCAGTGGGACTGGGTGCTCGACATCAACCTCACGGGCGTCTTCAACGGCATACGGACCTTCCTGCCGCGCATGCTGGCCTCCGGCCGTCCCGGGCACATCGTCTCGACCGCGTCGATCGGCGGTCTGCTGGGCACACCCGGAGCGCTCTACGTGGCCGCGAAATTCGGTGTCGTGGGGCTGATGGAGGCGCTGGCGGCCGAACTTTGGGACACCCCGGTGAACGTCTCCGTCCTGACGCCGGGAATCGTCCGAACCAACATCCACAAGGGACCGCCACCCCCCGGCGAGCCACGGCCGCACGCGCCGGGCGCCACCGCGGAGGCCGATCTGCACGAGACGGCGATTCAGCCGCGGGAAGTCGGCGAGCGGGTCCTGCAAGCGATCCGAGAGGAAAGGCTCTACGTGCTGACGCATGCCGAGCATCGGGAACTGCTCGCCCGCCGGTTCGGCGCGATCCTCGCGTCGGTTCCCACCGACGGGGGGGACCCGCGCCGTGCCGCGGTGGAGAGGACGGTCCTCGCCAACCCCATCTACGACGAGATCCTGACCGCGGCGGAGGCCCGACAGTGTCGACCCACGACATGAAGGGCTCGGTCGTGCTCGTGACCGGTGCCGGCTCGGGCATCGGGCGGGCGGCGGCGGAGCTGTTCGCCGAGCGCGGTGCCTCCGTCGTCGCGGCGGACCGCTCCGAATCCGGCGCGGACACCGTCGCCACCATCACCGCGGCCGGCGGCAAGGCCGTCTTCGTCCAGGTGGACGTCTCGGCCGAGAAAGAGGTCGAGAACATGGTGGCCACGGCGGTCGACACCTACGGTGCCCTGAACGCCGCGTTCAACAACGCGGGCATCGCGCCGCCGGTCGGCCCGATCGAGCAGCTCAGCAGCGACAGCTGGGAGCTGTCCGAGTCGGTGAACCTGCGTGGCGTCTGGCTGTGCATGAAGCACGAGCTGGCCGTCATGGTGCGGCAGGGACACGGCGCGATCGTGAACACCTCGTCGGTCGCCGGCCTGGTGGGCAACCCCGGTGGCGGGGCCGCGTACTCCGCTTTCAAGCACGGCGTCGTGGGGCTGACCAGGTCCGCGGCCGCCGAGCACGGCCGGCATGGGATCCGTGTCAACGCGATAGCCCCGGGCATCACCCGCACCGGATTGCTGCGGCACCTGGAGGAACACGAGAACCTCGACGCCGCCGCCGTCGCCGCCGGGACTCCGCTCGGCCGCGTGGCCGAGCCGCGGGAGGTCGCCGAAGCCGCGTACTGGCTCGCTTCACCGAAGTCGAGTTTCGTCACCGGCCATGTCCTGGCCGTCGACGGCGGCGAAACCTGCGTCTGACGCCCGGCGTCCGGAAAGGAAGCAGCATTCCATGACTCGTGTGACCGGCGGCGACCTCGTCGTCCGTATCCTCCAACAGGCCGGTGTCGACCGGATGTTCGGCATCAACGGTGCGCACATCGACTCCGTGTACCAAGCCGCGCTCGACCATCGGCTGCCCATCGTGGACGTGCGGCACGAGATGAACGCGGGCCATGCGGCGGAGGGCTACGCCCGGGTGCGCAATGCCCTCGGGGTCGCGTTGCTCACTGCCGGCGGCGGGTTCACCAACGCGGTGACGTCGATGGCCAACGCACACCTGGACCGCACTCCCGTGCTCTACCTCGCCGCGTCCGGACCGCTCGCCGACGACCAGACCAACACCCTGCAGGCGGGCCTTGACCAGGTGGCCATCGCGACGCCCGTCACCAAGTGGGCGCACCGGGTGACACGCGCGTCACTGATCCCCCGCATTCTGGCCCGCGCGATCCGCACCGCGCTGTCCGCGCCGCGCGGGCCGGTGCTCGTGGACATCCCCTGGGACGTGCTGACCGAGCAGATCGACCTGCCCGACCTGGCGACGGAGCTCCTGAACGGGGCCGATCATGGGCCCGGGCTCTCACAGGCTGGGGCGCAGCGGATCCTCGGGATGCTGTCGGAGGCCCGGCGGCCCGTGATCATCGCCGGATCCGAGGTGCCGAGATCCGGCGCCGACGCCGAGCTACGGGCCTTCGCCGAGCGACTCGGCGTACCCCTGATGTCGGACTACGAGGGCCTTGGCGCGATCACGCGCAGCCCCGTGAACTTCGGTCTGCTGCAGGGGCTGAACGGTCTGCCGTCCGGAGCAGAGCCCGACCTGGTGATCATGGCGGGGCTCCGGTTCGGCCTCACGACTGCGCACGGCTCGGGCGCGCTGATCCCGCGCGGCGCGCGGGTGGTGCAGATCGACCCCTCCGGTGGCGAACTGGGAAGCCTGCAGCCGGTCGCGCTGTCGGTCGCCGCAGATCCGCTGCCGGTGTTCCAGGACCTCAACCGGGAACTCATGGCCGGACAGGCCACCGGTCCGGATCTGGCGGGCTGGCGGAACACCCTGCGGGCGCACCTTCAGCGGCGGCGCGAGGCCGTGGCCGCGCAGGTCGTCCACGACGAGCGCGTCCACCCGTACGACGCGGTACGCGCCATCGCCGCGGCGGTGCCCGAGTCGTCGGTGGTCGTCGCCGACGGCGCGCTCACCTACCTCTGGCTGTCGGAGACGATCTCCGAGACGCCGGTGTCCGCGTTCCTCTGCCACGGCTATCTCGGCTCCATGGGAGTCGGGATGGGAGTAGCGCTGGGAGCACAGGCGGCCGCCCGTGTCACGAACGTCGTGCTCGTGACCGGTGACGGGTCCGTCGGCTACAGCCTCGGCGAGTTCGACTCGATGGTGCGCGCCGGGCTCGGAGCGGTCGTCGTCGTGCTCAACAACCGGGCGTGGGGCGCCACTCTGCATGCGCAGGAGATCATTCACGGCAAGGACAGGGTGGTCAACAACCGGCTGGAGAACGGCTCCTACGCCGCCGCCGCGATCGCGCTGGGTGCGGACGGCCACCAGGTCCGCACACTCGACGAACTCGCGCCCGCCCTCGCCAAGGCTCTGCAGAGCGGGCGGCCGTCCTGTGTGGAGGTGCACGTGAGTCTCGACCCGATCCCGCCGGAGGAACGGGTGATCATGGGCGGCAGCCCGTTCTGAGCGTGCCCCTGCCACCACGCCCGCAGCGCGGGAAGTGGTGCGACAGCGGCTGGAGCGAACCACGCTTCCGATAGGTCATGGAGCCGGTCGGCTGTGCCGGCTCACGATTCGCCAGGGACTTGCCATGTTGTTCGACTTCGGCCAACCGACCGACGGCCTCATCCAGATGGCGTTCGTCGTCGAGGACCTCGACGCGGCGATGGCTCGGTTCAGCGAGAGCTTCCGGGTCGGGCCGTGGACGGTCCTGCGCGACTTCGCGGGCGAGAATCCCCGCTACCGGGGTGAACCCGCCCAGGCACGCGCGCACGTGGCGCTCGGTTTCGGCGGGCACATGCAGTACGAACTCATCCAGCCCGCCGACGACCTGCCGTCCGTGCATCGTGACGTGATCACCCAACGGGGATACGGCTTCCACCATTTCGGCTACGCCACGACCGCCTTCGAAGAGGCGGTGGAGGCGATGCACCGGAGAGGGTACGAAACCGTGTTCGCAGCCTCCGTCGGGTCGGACTCCCGTGTCGCCTATTTCGACACCCGCGACATCCTTCCCGGCATGACCGAGCTCATCGAAGCGAGCCCGGGCCTCAACGAAGCCTTCACCGACATGTACAGGGAATCCCTCGGCCGGATCAGTCGGCCCTGGTGAGCCTCCCGTTCATCCGGCTCGCCGAAGTGAACGTGAGCTCTGCGGCGAAGTGGCCGAAGATGGTGTCGTCACCGTAGTCGGCCGGCCAGGTCTGACCGACGCCGTCCTCCCGGAGCTGTCCTGGGCGGCCGGCTGCGAGGTGCCGCCGGAACCGTCGGCGGCGGCGAAGGAAGCGGTCGTACCCGCGGCCAGGGCGAGGGCCAGCCGGACGGCGGCAAGCGATGTGCGGGACGGCTGCATCGGAATTCGTCCACCCGTAAAGGTGAGTTGGGGCGCCACCGCACGCCAGCCCCTCGGAGACCAGCGGCTCGAAGAGGTGGCCGGCGGCATGAAGGCGCTGCGCGACCACGAGGGCTGAGACGCGCCCCTGAGGCGAGGGCCGCAGGTTGGCGAGGCGCTCCAGGCGCGAGTTCCGCGGGCGCGCCTGGCAAGTAATCCTGAAATACCGGACCTTGCTCCTGATGACCCGGACTTCTCTAGCATCATTGAGGGGCTCCGGCGGCCACCGGGGAGTCGCCTCCTCTGGCGATGCGCGGGATCGCGGTGTCCCCCACAGGGAGTGGTGCCGGATAACCGCCTGTGCCGTGCGATGACGTGCCGGCCGCAGATCGAGGCGTCTGTCGTCCGTTATCCCCTGGCCTGGAAGTCGAGCACCCCGGACCGTCTGCCGGATCCGTCGGCCAGCCGGCCGGCCGTTGCGGCGCCGATGCGCTGCCTGCCGACCCTACATCGCGACCCTCGGTGGTGGTGACGCACCTCTTCTGAATGTCCTGTGAATTAGGACTAGCGTTTCGACATGAGGGACCGTACGCTTCGCGGAAGTTACGGTCAACCACTCGCCGCGTGACATCGGGGGCATTCCCGGCGCGGCGGTGAGGAGTCACGGCATGAACAGACTGGATGCTGAGACGACCCCCCACGCCGGGGGTGGCGATGCCGATGCGTCGTCCCCGCCAGGGGCCGAACCTCGTACCGCAGCCTCGTCCGCAACCCTGCGAGGCACCTCGCCCGGAGCCCCTCTTCAGGTGCGAGGGCTCGCCAAGCGTTTCGGCGGCGTCACGGCTCTCGACGGCGTCGACCTGTCGGTGGCGTCCGGAGAGGCGGTCGCTGTCATCGGTCCGAACGGTGCGGGCAAGAGCACGCTGCTGAAGCTGATCTCCGGCGTGCACCGCCCGACCGAAGGCGAGGTGTGGCTGGGTGAGCAGCGGCTGGACCGGATGCCGGTGCACCGCATCACCCGCAGCGGTGTCGCCCTGGCACATCAGGTCCCGCGGCCCTTCCACGGCCTGACAGTCCGGGACAACGTCCGCATCGGAGCCATGGCGAGCCGGCCTCACCTGCCCCCCGGCGAGATCGACGAGATCCTCGCTCAGTGCCGGCTGGACACCAAGGCGTCCCGTCCCGCTGACTCCCTGCGGGTCCTGGACCTGAAGCGACTGGAGGTGGCGCGGGCCCTGGCCACCCGTCCCCGGTTGCTCATGTTCGACGAGGTCGCGGCGGGGCTCGTCGGCCGTGAGCTGGACGAGGCGATCGACCTGATCCGCCAGGTCCACGCCCAGGGCATCACCGTGCTTCTGGTCGAGCACATCGAGCGGGTGGTACGAGAACTCGTCGACCGCGTCCTGGTCCTCAACTGGGGCCGCCCCATGGCCGAGGGCACACCTGCCGAGATCGCCGCCAACGAGGAAGTGCGTGCCGTTTACCTCGGCGACGGCGACGAGACGCGGACGCCTGCCGCCCGACGTGCGGCCGCCCCCACGGCATCGGATGCCGCTGTTGTACTCGCTCTCGACTCGGTCAGCGCCGGTTACGGCGACATGCTCGCACTGCGGGACTTCTCGGTGCGCGTCGAGGCCGGGCAGATCGTGACCGTGCTGGGTGCCAACGGGGCCGGCAAGTCGACTCTGTGCGCCACGATCATGGGCGCCGTCGAGGCGAGGTCGGGATCCGTGCACGCCCTCGGCCAGGACATCACCGGCATGGCCACCCACCACCGGGCGCGCCTGGGCATCGCCCACTGCCAGGAAGGCCGCCGTATCTTCACCGGCCTCACCGTCGCCGAGAACCTGATGCTCGGTGCCCCGCTGGCACTGGCCAGGGATGAGGTACGCGGTCGTATGGAGCGTGTCCACGCGATCTTCCCGGTGCTGGCCGAGCGTGCCGCCCAGCCGGCCGGGACCATGTCCGGCGGCCAGCAGCAGATGCTGGCCGTGGGACGGGCCCTCATGGCCGACCCTCAGGTGCTGATCTGCGACGAGATCTCGCTCGGCCTCGCACCGGTGGCCATCGACGCCCTGTACGGGGCGCTGGCCGAGATCAACTCCCAGGGCGTCGCGATCGTGCTGGTGGAGCAGAACGTCAAGCGGGCGCTGGGCATCGCCGACCACGCCGTCGTGCTCTCCCGCGGACGTGTCTCCTACAGCGGCAGCCCCGAGGCCCTGCTCAGCGACCAGGCCCTGGACGCCGCCTACTTCGGCACCGCCGACGACGCATCCGCCGCCGGCTCCTCCCCACCCCCCGCCCCCTCCGCTCCCCGTCCGCTCAGCGCATCCGAAGGAGACCTCTCGTGATCAGATCCACCAGCCGCCGCATCCACGCACTCGGCGCGGCCGCACTGCTCGCCGCGACCGCGGGCTGTGCGGGCAACGCCTCGAGCAGCAGCGGCGGCAAGAACGACGACGGCCACATCGTCATCGGGACCAGCATCTCGCTGTCCGGCACCACCGTCCTCAACCAGATCCGCGACGGCTACCTCCTGGCCGTGCAGCAGGTGAACGCCGAGGGCGGCCTGGAAGTGGGCGGCAAGAAGCGGAAGGTCGAGCTGAAGGTGCTCGACAACCGCAGCGACACCAACACCATGGTCCAGCAGGTGCGCTCCCTGGTGCTCACCGACCACGCCGTGGGGCTGCTGGGGTCGTGCTGCCAGCAGAACATCGATATGCAGGGCCAGGCCGACGCGCTGAAGGTGCCGCTGGTGATGGGCGCCCTGCCCGTCGAACTGCTGCCCAAGGGCAAGGGCTACACCTGGGACTCCTTCCAGTCGCTCGCCGACGGCTCCAAGGGCTTCTACCAGACCGCCGCCGGGGCCAAGACCAACAAGAAGACGCTGATCGTCACCAACAACGACGGACAGGGCAAGTCCACCGGCCAGTTGTGGGCGAACACCGGCAAAAAGGCCGGCTTCACCATCAGCGCCACCAAGGCCGTGCCCACCGGCACCACAGACTTCTCCGACGTCATCAAGGCAGGAAAGTCCTCCGGCGCGCAGGTGCTGATCGCCTCCATGACCCCCTCGGACTGCTTCGCGATGTGGAAGCAGATGAAAGCACTCGCCTACAAGCCCAAGGTGGCCATCGGTCTGCAGTGTGCCCAGACACCCGGCTGGGGCTCCCTCGGCAAGCTCGGCAACGGCACTCTCGTCCAGCTGAACTGGTCCGACACTGCCGGTCTGCCGTACACCGACCTCATCGAGAAGAAGTACGGCAAGAAGTACACCAATCTCACCGACCTCGGCTCCGTCGCCCTCGGACTGCACGAGGCGACCATCCTCATGGACGCCATCAAGTCCGCCGGAAGCACCGACGCCGACGCCATCAACAAGGCACTGGCCAAGAGCACCACCGTCTCCGCGCTGGGCCGCGTGAAGTTCGTGGACAACAAGAGCGTGACGCCCACCTTCATCGGCCAGTGGGAAAACGGCGTCATCAAGCAGATCTGGCCGGCCAAGGGCGGTTCCCCGCTTGCCTCGCTGACCGGGCTCGGCTGAGGCCCGGCATGAGCGCGCCACGACCCGCCACGAGCGTGAACGAACGGAGCACATCGTGACCCTCGACGTCCTGGCCGCCGGTATCCTCTCCGGCGGCCTGTACGCCCTGATCGGACTGGGTATCTCCCTGGTGTTCGGCGTACTGGGCCTGATGAACCTGGCCCACGGCGAACTCGTCATCGCCGGCGCCTACTTGGCGTCCCTGCTGGTGGTGGACTCCGGCTGGGACCCGTTGCTGGCCCTGCCCCTCGCCATGGCGGGCGTCGCCCTGATCGCCTATCCCCTCCAGCGGTATCTGCTCACCCCTCTCCTGAGAGGGGACAAGAGCGCCCCGCTGGTGGCCACCTTCGGGCTGTCCCTGCTCGCCCAGGCACTGTTCCAGGGCGTGTTCGGCACCCACCCCAAGAGCCTGCCCGCCTCCTACGCCGACTCGGGCATCTCCGTCCTCGGCCTGCGGATCCAGACGATCTATCTGATCGCCTTCGCGCTGACCACCGTCCTGTGCGCCGCCACCCACCTCGTCCTGACCCGTACGCGTGCCGGAAGCGCGGTCCGGGCGGCCTCGGCCGACCCGGCCACCGCCGCCGTGCTCGGCATCAACGTGTCGATGGTGTACGCCATGACCTTCGCCGGGGCTGCGGCCCTGGCCGCGGCCGGAGGAGTCCTGACCGGCGTCGCCCAGAGCTTCACTCCCACCAGCGGGCTGCCACTGCTGCTGACTGGCATGGCCGTGATGGCCCTGGCCGGCATCGGCAGCGTCGGCGGGGTCCTCCTCGCCGGCATCGCTCTCGGCGTCCTGCAGTCGGCCAGTGTCCAGCTGTTCGGCGGCGGCATGCGCGACGTCGTCGTCTACCTCGCCTTCTTCCTCGTCCTCGCCGTACGCCCCCAGGGCCTGTTCCGAAAGGCGGCCACCGGATGAAAACCCCGTCCGTCCCAGCAGTGGCATCGAAGGCCCTGTGGCCCGCGGCCGCCCTCGCGGCCCTCACCGTCGCCGCTTTCGCGCTCGCCCCGGCGCTCTCCCTGGGACAGCTGGACCTGAGCGTCACCCTGCTGACGTATCTGACCATCGCCCAGGCCTGGAACGTCCTCGCCGGCTTCAGCGGCCAGATCTCCCTCGGCGCCGCCGCGTTCATGGCGACCGGCGGCTACACCACCGCCCTGATCCTGGTCCACACCGGCCTGCCCTGGCCCGTCGCTTTCCTCGGCGCGGGCGTCGGCGCGGCACTGCTCGCCCTGCTGCTCGCCGTACCGCTGCTGCGGCTGCGCGGCGACTACTTCGCCGTGGGCACCTTGGCCGTCTCCATCGCCATCCAGGCCCTGCTCAGCAACTGGAACTGGGCCGGCGGTGCCAGCGGCCTCACCCTCCCCACGGAGCGGATCCCCAGCGGCGGCAACCTGTACCAGATCGCGGTCCTCGTCGCCGCCCTGGCCATGGCGCTCACCCTCTACGTCCGGCACAGCGCCTTCGGTCTGCGGCTCGCCGCCGTACGCGACAACGAACCGGCCGCCGCCGGCCTCGGTGTCTCCGTCTACCGGCACCGGCTCGCCGCCCTCGTCCCCACCAGCGCGCTCACCGGCCTGGCCGGAGCCGTGATCGCCTTCCAGTTCGTCGTCATCTCCCCGGACGGCGTGGCGAGCGTCAACTGGAGCCTGAACGCCGTCCTCATGTCCGTGGTCGGCGGCGCAGGCACCGTGCTCGGTCCCGTCGCCGGTGTGGGCATCGTCTACTACGGACTGACCCGTGCGCTCCAAAACCAGCAGACACTGTCCATGGTCATCGAAGGAGTCCTGCTGATCGCGATCGTGCGCTTCGCCCCGCAGGGAGCCTGGCCCCTGATCTGCCGAGCGGTCCGGCTTCCCCTCACCCGCCGCCGCGCCGCACCCACCGCAACGGACACCGGCTCGAACGCCATCACGCGGACTCCGGAGCACGCTTGACGTGCTCCCTGGCCTGGCTCCGTTCACAGGGTCCCGGGATCAGATCCTGGGGAGCGGTCGCGGAGGGTGGTGGTGTTCGATTGCCTGAGCGCCACCGTCCCGCCACAGCTGATGCCATTGATAGGCCGACTTCGGGCTCACCCGCAGCCGCCGTGCCACCTCCGACGCCAGAATGGCGAGCAGTGGACGATGTTCCTCCTCGACCCGGCCGGCAACGCCCTGGAGTTCAAGGCTTTCGCCGACGACTCACAGGTCTTCGCTGCTTCCTGACAAGGATCGACGGGGTGGCCGGCCAACGCGTGTGTGCGGGTGGCCGATAGAGCCCCCGCACACACGACCTCTTCTTCTTGAGCTCCTACGGCTGCGGCTGCAGCGTGGAGTTCTCCTGTGCCGTTGGCGCGGGCTTTCGCGCGGCCCGGCGGGCACGGCGTTGTGTGCGGCGCTCGCGGCGGGTCTCGACCATTGTGTAGAGGGTCGGGATGAGCACCAGGGTAAGCAGGGTGGAGCTGAAGAGGCCACCGATGACCACCACGGCGAGCGGCGTGGAGATGAAGCCGCCCGAGTTGGTGATGCCGAGGGCCATTGGCAGCAGCGCGAAGATGGTCGCCAACGCGGTCATCAAGATCGGGCGGAGCCGGCGTCGTCCGCCCTCGCGCACGGCCTCCTGGATGCTCATGCCCTGGGCTCGGTACTGATTGACGAGGTCCATCAGCACGATGGCGTTGGTGACCACGATCCCGATGAGCATCAGCATGCCGATCAGCGCCGCCACGCCCAGCGGAGTGTTGGTGATGCGTAGCAGGGCGAACGCACCCGTGAAGGCGAATGGGATGGAGGCCAGCAGCACCAGGGTCTGGCGGATGCTGCGGAAGACTCCGACCAACAGAAGGAAGACGATCGCGATCGCGGCCAGCATGGCCAAGCCGAGCTGGCTGAAGGCACTGCCCTGACTGGCTGTCACGCCCCCCATCTCGTACGTCACGCCGGACGGCAGGTCGAGCTTGTCGATCGCCTGCTGCACCTTCGTACTGGCAGTGCCTGTGCTGTCTCCGACCGGGGTGGCGGTGACAGCGGCGTCACCGGAACCATCGACGCGCTGGCGCTTGGTGGGTGCCTCGGTCTGCGTGACCGTGGCGACCTTGTCGAGCCGGACCTCCCCGTGAGATGTCGAGATCTTCAGCGCCTCAAGGCCGCTGACACTGTTCGGTGCGGTGGAGGTGGTTTTGACGACCACGTCGCGTGCCGAGCCGTCGACGGTGATCTGCGTGACGGTGCTGCCTTGCACAGCCTCGCTCACGGCTGAGGCAATGCTCGTGTCGGTCAGTCCGTACGAGGCAGCTTCCTCACCCTTGGCCCGGATGCTGATCTGTGGTGACTGCGTGGAGAGATCGCTGCTGACGTCGGTGACCTCTTTGAGGCCCTTGAGCGCGTTCTCGATCTTGTCGGTGGCGGTCTTGAGCTTTGCGTCGTCGTCGGACTTCACATCGACCTGGATGGAGTTGTTGGACCCGAAGCCGCTGTTGGATCCGACCGTCAGGTCGCCGGCGCCGTTAAGGGCGTCGAACCTGTCCCGCAGTGTGTCCTCGACTGCCGACGAATCAGCCCCGTCCTTGATGGCGATGCTGTACGAGGCGCTGTTGGCGCTGCTGCCGCCGCCCATGACGGCGAAGCCGCCCGAGGAGCCGATGGTGACCTGGTAGGAGTCGACCCCGTCGACAGCGGAGATGACCTTCTCAACCTTCTTGGCCGCGGCGTCGGTAGCCTGCAGGCTGCTGCCTTCGGGCAGGGTCTGGGTAACGCTCACGGAGCTCGAGCCGGAGTCGCCGATGAAGCTCGTCTTGAGGCCTGCAACCAGGCTGAACGTGAAGACGAGCAGGGCGGCCGCGATGCCCAGGACGGATTTGCGGTGGCCAATGGCCCAGTCGATGACGGGGACGTACGCCCGTTGCAGGATGCCGCTTCGTTCCTCCTCCTCAACCTTCCTGCGGAACTCGTCGGGGTCGGCGGCCTCGGCTTCCTTCGGTGGCTTGAGGAACCAGTAGGCGAGCGCGGGCACGATAGTGAGCGAGACAAGCAGGGATGCCAGCATCGCCGCCACGACGGTGATGGAGAACGGTCCGAACAACTCCCCGACCAGGCCGCTGACCAGGGCTATGGGCACGAACACCGCCACCGTGGTGAGAGTGGAGAGAGTGACCGCGGTGGATACCTCGCGCACCGCCGTCAGG
>NZ_JBEOXI010000200.1:0-15425 GCF_040296465.1 Streptomyces sp. NPDC002130 | reverse complement strand
GCCGCACCGGCGTCAGCCGTCGCCTTCTCGCTCCGCCAGGAACTTCTCGACCTGCTCCTCCGGCAGGGGCCGGGTGTCGAGGTAGAACCACTCGGCGTCGGAGGTCGGCCAGGGCGACGGCTCGGCCGTCTCCCCCTGGGCGGTGGGAACCGGGCGCCTGGACAGCGGCGCCGTCGCCGGAGCCTCGAAGGCGGGCGTCGCGGAACCGGCCGGCTTCGCCTCCCCCGGCATCAGCAGCTCCACCCGCAGCCCCAGCCCCCGCTGCTGGGCGGTGAACTCCTCGACCTGGTTGCGGCAGGCGTGGTCCAGGTGGGTCACACCGGTCAGGTCGAGACGGATCCGCGGCTTTCCGGAGGCGGCGGCCGCCTCCAGCGCGTCGATCACCTTCGGCAGCCGCAGGAACGTGGCGTTGCCCGCCATGACGACCTTCGCCGTGTCCTGCTCGACGTGCTGGCGGACCACGGTCTGCGACATGCGCAGCGCGGCCAGCACGATCCCCGCGGCGAGACCGAACAGCACGCCCTCCAGCAGCGCGGTCGCCACGATGACCAGCATGGTCAGCGTCATCACCGCGAACTCGCCCCGGTCCTGCCGCCACATCTTCGGGAACTCGGCGGGCCCGAACAGCTTCCAGCCGCTGTGCACGAGGACGCCGGCCAGCACGGAGATCGGGATCAGCGCGAGCACCTGCGGCAGCAGCAGCGCGAACAGCAACAGCCACAGGCCGTGCAGGGTGCGGGAGAGCCGGGTCTTGGCCCCGGCCTGGACGTTGGCCGAACTGCGCGCCACCACCGCGGTGATGGGGAGCGCGCCGAGGAGGCCCGCGACGGTGTTGCCGGCGCCCTGCGCGATCAGCTCGGTGTTGTAACGGGTGCGCGGACCGCTGTGCATCCGGTCGACCGCGGCGGCCGTGAACAGGCTCTCCGCGGACGCGATGACCGTGAAGGTGAGGATGGCGGTGATGATCGTCCCGTCGGCGAGTCCCGCGAACTGCCCGGCCCCCGGCACGTCCACCGAGTCGAGGAGGTTGCCCACCTGGAGCGTCTTCACGTCCACGCCGGGCAGCGCGGCGACGAGCATGCCGATGCCCACGGCGACCAGGGCGGCGGGGATCTTCCCGGCCGGTCCGGGCACCTTCTTCCAGACGAAGCTGAGCACGATCGTGACGACGCCGAGCAGGGTGGCGATCATCGCCTGCGGGTCGGTCAGGACGCCGGCCAGCAGCCTGGGGATCCCGGCCATGTTCTCGATGGGGGTGCCGGGGGCCTTGGCGTCGGCCATCGGATAGGCCTGACTGAACATCAGCGGTACGCCGATGCCGGCGAGCATGCCCTGGACGACGGCGACGGAGATGGCCTGGAACATCCGGCCGAGACGCACCAGTCCCAGGACGATCTGGAGGATGCCGGCGAACAGCACGATCACGCCGAGCATGGCCACGCCGACCTCGGCGACGGTCTCCGCGACCAGCGCGGCGAGCCCCGCGGCCGGGCCGCTGACCTGGAGCGTGCTGCCCCGGACCGCGCCGACGACCAGGCCGCCGATCACCCCGGAGATGATCCCTAGTTCGGCGGGCACGCCGGAGGCGACGGCGACACCGATGCACAGCGGCAGGGCGACGAGGAAGACGACGAGGGAGGCGGTGATGTCGGTGACGAGGTCCCCCCTCGCTGCCCCCTTGCGGTCACCGCCCTTGCCGTCACCGCCCTTGCCGCCGCTCATCAGCCCCCGGATCAGCTTGCCGACCGCACCGACGCCGGCACCGACGCCCGCGCGGCCCGGGCCGCCGGGGGCATCCGGGCGGCCCGGAAGGCCTCCGCCGGGCCCGCGGTCCGAGTGCCCCCCGGAATCGCTCCCGGACCAGCCGTCCGACCATCCGCCCGCCCATTCTCCGGACCTCTCCGGCGACCCTGCGGGCGCCCCGCCTCGCACACCGCCGCCTGCCGGCCGGCTGCCCGGAGCGGAGGCCTCGGTGATGTCCTCTACGCCGGGCGCGGTCCCCCAGCCGTCCGGCTCGCCGAACCCACCTCCCCCGTCGCCTGCCCATGCCTCGCCCGGCGCACCCCCCGGCACCCCACCGCTCGCCCCACCGACCGTCGACCAGCCCCCTGCGTCCCCCGCCGGACCTGCGTCCGACCAGCCTCCCGAATCCCCGGCCGGCCCCCCACCCGACCAACCCCTGGTATCCCCCACGGAACCGGTCCCCCACTCGTCGTAGCCCCCCGGCGGCGGCCCGCCCCCCTGTCGGCCGCCGTCGCCGCCCGGCGACCCCCCGTACCGCCCGCCGCCCGGGCCTCCCCATGTCCGCCCCCGCGCATGTGCCCCGCTCACGCGGCGTGCACCCGGAAGTCGCCGTCGTCGCCGAGTTCGTAGACGAAGCCGGTGTCGACCTCGTAGTACCAGCCGTGCAGCCGGAGCCGGCCCGAGTCGAGGCGTTGCCGCACCACGGGGTAACTCCGCAGTGCCGCCAGCTGGTTGACGACGTTGCCCTGGGAGACCTCCGGCAGGGACGGGTCGTCCGGCGCGGTCTGGAGTACGGAGGTCAGCTCGGGGCGGGCGATGCGCAGCCAGGCGTCCACGCCGGGCAGTGCCGACAGGTCGTCGCCGGACTTCAGCGCGCCCATCGCACCGCAGTGTGAGTGACCGCACACCACGATGTCCTGAACCCCGAGCACCTCCAGTGCGTACTCGATGGTGGCCGCCTCTCCACAGGCCCCGGGCCGTCCGTAGGGCGGCACGATATTGCCCGCGTTCCGGAGCTCGAATATCTCCCCGGGTCGTGCACCCGTGATCATCGCGGGTATGACCCGCGAGTCCGAGCAGGTAATGAACAACGCCTCCGGATATTGCCCTTCAGCCAGTTTCCGAAATTCGCCGCTGTCGAAATCGACACGCGTCCTGAACGCACGGGCACGGTCCAGCAAAGTCTTCAACGCACTCTCCTGAGCTGGGTGTTCATCCGATGCACCCCACCGTAGACCGCCGACCTACAGAGGAAGGTTAAGTAAAATCCAGCACCCGGCCAGCAATTGAACATTCTTTGCCCTCATTCCCAGATCCGGCGTCTTCTTGTAGCGTGTGAACTCCGCGGCAGGGAATGCGAATTGACGCTGCCCGGATTCATGCCGGTTTCACGGAGAGACAGGACGTATGGGCCTACGAGTGCTGCTCATCGAAGACGACGAGACGATCGCCGAGCCGCTCACCGAAGGGCTCGGCCACTTCGGGCTGACGGTCGACCACGTCGCCACCGGGACGGACGGCCTGAGAGGCCCGTACAACGACGTCGTCCTGCTCGACCTGGGGCTGCCGGACATGGACGGCATCGACGTCTGCCGCGGCATCCGGCAGGTCTCGGACGTACCCATCGTCATCCTCAGCGCACGCGGCGAGGAGGCCGACCGTGTGCTGGGTCTGGAGCTGGGCGCCGACGACTACCTGGCGAAACCTTTCAGCGTGCGCGAACTGGTCGCCCGGGTCCGTGCCGTGACCCGGCGCACACAGCGCACCCACCAGGCCTTCCCCGAGGCCACCGGCCTCGCTTCGGGCACGCGGGGCACCCCCGAGCCGCCACCGTACGAGCCGGCTCCGGCCCCCGCCCACGAACCGGCTCCGGCGCTGTCCTACGAACCCCCCGCGACCACCTCGTACGACCCCGCCCCCGACCCGCCGCACGACCCCGGCCCGCTGGTCGTGGACCGCCGTACCCGCCAGGTCTGGGTCGGTGACGCCCCCGTCCTGCTCACGCCCAAGGAGTTCGATCTGCTGGCGCTGCTCAGTGAGGACCCGGGCGCCGTCTACTCGCGGCAGCAGATCCTCGACCGCGTCTGGGACCCGCACTATGACGGCCCGACCAAGACCCTGGACGTCCACGTGGCCGCGCTGCGCCGCAAGCTGGGGCACCCGGCGTGGATCCGGACCCTGCGGGGCGTCGGTTTCCGGCTGTCCGTGCACACGGGGCCGCAGGTGGCCTCTCCATGACCCGCCGGCTGCTGCTCAGCTACCTCAGCCTCGCCGCGCTGGTGCTGCTCTGCCTGGAGATCCCGCTGGGTTTCGTGTACTCGCGCGGGGAGCGGGAGCGGGTGGTGAACGCGGCGAAGGACGAGGCCGAGTCGGTCTCCGCGTACGCGGCGCTGTCCCTGGCGGCGGGGCGCGGCGAGCGGGACCTGCCCGGGCGGGTGGCGCACTGCGCGCAGCGCATCGGGGGCAAGGTGGTGATCGTCGACGCGGCGGGCACACCGCTCGCCACCTCGCACCGGCTGGACGCGGGGATGTCCGGCACCCTGGCCGCCCGGCCGGGCATCGCGGCGGCGCTGCGGGGCACCTCGACCGTGGACGTCCGTACCTCCACCATCGGCGGGGTCGAGTATCTGTCGGTGGCCGCGCCGGTCGGCCAGGAGGCGCGGCCGGTGGGTGCGGTGTGGCTGACGGTGCCGACGCGGACGGTCCACGAGCGGGTGCACCACGTCTGGCTGTTGCTCGCGCTGGGCGGATTCGCCGTGCTGACGGCGGTCGCCGTGGTCGGCTTCGCCTTCGCCCGCTGGGCGGGCCGCCCCATCCGCGAACTGGAGCAGGCCACGCACGACTTGGCCGACGGCGGCCGGTTCGCGCCGGTGACGATCACGAAGGGGCCGCCGGAAGTCCGCTCGCTGGCCGCCGCGTTCAACCACACCGCCGCCCGGTTCGCCCATCTCCTGGCGTCCCAGCGGGCGTTCGCCGGTGAGGCCTCGCACCAGCTGAAGACACCCCTGGCGGCGCTGCGGCTGCGCCTGGAGAACCTGGAGCCGGACATCGCCGCCCGGGCCCGGGGCAGCCTCACCGCCGCCGTCACGGAGACGGACCGGCTGGCCCGGATGGTGGAGCAGCTGCTGGCCATGGCCCGGCTGGAGGAGCACGCCGCCATTCCCGCCACCGTCGACCTGGGCTCGGTCTGCGCGGAGCGGCACCGGACGTGGCAGCCCCTGTTCGCGCGGGAGGGCGTCTCCCTCGTGCTCTTCGCGGGGAGCGTGGGCCCGGTGCTCGCGGTGCCGGGGGCCGTCGAGCAGATCATGGACAACCTGCTGTCCAACGCCCTGCGGGCGTCCCCGGCGGGCAGCACCGTCACGATCGAGCTGCGGCTGCAGGCCCCGCCGCGGCGGGCGTTGCGCGACAGCCGGCCCCGCTGGGTCGACCTGCACGTCACCGACGAGGGCCCGGGCATGACGGAGGAGCAGCGGACCCGCGCCTTCGACCGCTTCTGGCGCGCCCCGGGCGCCCCCAAGGGCGGTACGGGACTCGGCCTGGCCCTGGTGCAGCGCCTCACCCATGCCAGCGGCGGCGAGGCGGTCCTGCGCGCGGCGGCGACCGGCGGCCTGGACGTGGTGATCCGGCTGCCGTCCGCACGGCCGCCGGGCGAGGTCGGCCCCGGGCCGGGCGGCGACCGCCCGAGGAGGCCGAGACGGGAGGCACCGGCGCTGCCGGCGTAGGCCCTGTCGCGGGGCTCCGTGGTCGGCCTGATGTGAAGCGCGGGGCCCGGGCCTGGCCGCCGTGACACACAGGCGGCACACAGCATGCCGTTCCACGGCCACGAGTTGGCCATACCCCGTCCACCCGGCCCCCTTAGCGTCCGTTCCGCCTCCCCCCACGCACGACCCCTGCCGTCGACCGGCGGCGGGGCGGTACGGCACCTCTTGGAGTGAGAGTGGAACGTCGTAGCCTTCTGCGTGCGGCCGTCCTCGGCGGCACATCGGCCGCTCTGGGCGGAACCCTGTGGCGCGGCGCCGCGTACGCGGCCCCGGCCCAGCCCGGCACCGGCCCCTACGGGCCGCTCGGTTCCCCGGACGCCAACGGCATCAGACTTCCCGGCGGCTTCACCAGCCGGGTCATCGCCCGGTCGGGCCAGCGGGTCGGGAGCACGTCGTACACCTGGCACAGCGCCCCGGACGGCGGCGCCTGTTACGCCGACGGCACGGGTTGGATCTATGTCTCCAACTCCGAGATCAACCCCTCGGGCGGCGCGAGCGCGGTCAGGTTCTCGTCGACGGGCGCGATCACCGGCGCCTACCGGATCCTCTCCGACACCCGCCAGAACTGCGCGGGCGGCAAGACCCCGTGGAACACCTGGCTGTCCTGCGAGGAGGTGTCCCTCGGCTACGTCTACGAGACCGACCCGTGGGGCACGAACGTGGCGGTGCAGCGTGCGGCGATGGGCCGCTTCAAGCACGAGGCGGCGGCCGCCGACCCGGTGCGCAAGGTGATCTACCTGACCGAGGACGAGACGAACGGCCGCTTCTACCGCTTCGTGCCGACGACCTGGGGCAACCTGTCGTCCGGCAGGCTTCAGGTGATGGTCGCGGGCAGCGCCACGAGCGGCTCCTTCACCTGGACCGACGTCCCCGACCCGGACGGCTCCCCCACGGCCACCCGCTCCCAGGTCTCCGGCTCGAAGTCCTTCAACGGCGGCGAGGGCTGCCACTACGCGAACGACACCGTCTGGTTCACGACCAAGGGCGACAACCGCGTCTGGCAGCTCAACCTGCTGAACAACACGTACGAACTGGCCTACGACGACTCCCTCGTCAACGGCACGGCCCCCCTCACCGGCGTCGACAACATCACCGGCGCCTCCTCCGGCGACCTCTTCGTCGCCGAGGACGGCGGCAACATGGAGATCTGCGTCATCACCCCGGACGACGTCGTCGCCTCGTTCCTGCGCATCGACGGCCAGTCCTCCTCGGAGATCACCGGCCCGGCCTTCTCCCCGGACGGCACCCGCCTCTACTTCTCCAGCCAGCGCGGCACCACCGGCAGCTCCTCAGGCGGCATCACGTACGAGGTGACGGGCCCGTTCCGCTCGTGACGGGGGTCGCGTGCGACACCTGAGCCGGACCCGCCGGTGATCGCGTGCGACACCTGAGCCGGACCCGCCGGTGACCATCGGCGGGTCCGGCCGTTCCACCGGTTGGGCAGTTCGCAGCGGGCTGTCCAGCCGACGGAAGGAACACCACCGTGGACACGACCGTGCCCGTCCCGAACGCGCCGGGTGTGCTGCCCCGTGCCGAGTGGGTCAAGACACTGCCGCAGACCATCGTCGCGTCCTGCGTCCTGCTACTCGACGCCGAGGACCGGATCCTGCTGCTGCGCTACGCCGCGGGCCTGCCCGCGGCGGGGCTCTGGGGGCTGCCGGGCGGCATGCTCGACCACGGTGAGGACCCCGTCGGGGCCGCGCGCCGGGAGCTGCACGAGGAGACCGGCATCGCCCTGGAAGAGGACCTGCGGTTCCTCGGGTACGACCACCGGGCCGATGTGCTGGAGACGGGGCCGGTGATCGACTTCTACTTCCACGGTGGCCGGCTCCCGGCCGGGCAGCCCGTCCGGCGCAGCTCGGAGCACGACCACCACGGCTTCTTCGCCCTCGCCGAGTTGGAGTCCGTCCCGCTGGCGACCGGTTTGCCCACCCTCACCGCGCTGCTGGCCGCAGCCCGGACCGGCACCGTCGTGTGCCTGCGGGAGGGGCTCCCCGGATAGGGCGGGGACGTCGAAGGGGCGGCACCTCCGCACAGGTGCCGCCCCTTCTTCTCGTGCTCCGGAGCCGCCGCGATCGGTGAGGGTCGGGGACCGCCGACGGCTCCGGGTTCTCGCGTGGCCCGGCAGGGGCCACGGGTCTAGCGGTGGTCGCTGCCCTGGGACTGGACCGCCGCCCGGCCCGCTTCCAGGCGGGCCACCGGGATGCGGAACGGGGAGCAGGAGACGTAGTCGAGTCCGACCTCGTGGAAGAAGTGGACCGACTCCGGGTCGCCGCCGTGTTCGCCGCAGACGCCGAGCTTGAGGTCGGGGCGGGTCTCGCGGCCGGCCTTGGCGGCCAGCTTCACCAGCGAGCCGACGCCGTCCTTGTCGATCGTCTCGAACGGGGAGACCCCGAAGATGCCCTTCTCCAGGTACGCCGTGAAGAACGAGGCCTCCACGTCGTCCCGGCTGAAGCCCCACACCGTCTGGGTCAGGTCGTTCGTGCCGAAGGAGAAGAACTGCGCGGCCTCGGCGATCTGACCGGCGGTCAGCGCGGCGCGCGGCAGCTCGATCATCGTGCCGATGGACAGCTTCAGCTGCGCACCGGAGGCCGCCTCGACCTCGGCGATGACCTTGTCGGCCTCCTCGCGGACGATCTCCAGCTCCTGGACCGTGCCGACGAGCGGGATCATGATCTCGGCGCGCGGGTCGCCCTTGGCGGCCTTGCGCTCGGCCGCGGCCTCGGCGATGGCCCGGACCTGCATGGTGAACAGGCCGGGGATGACCAGGCCGAGGCGCACACCGCGCAGGCCCAGCATCGGGTTCTGCTCGTGCAGGCGGTGCACGGCCTGGAGGAGGCGCAGCTCGTTCTCGTGCGGCTCCTGGCGGGACTCGGCGAGGGCCACGCGCACGGACAGCTCGGTGATGTCCGGGAGGAACTCGTGCAGCGGCGGGTCCAGGAGGCGGATGGTGACCGGCAGGCCGTCCATGGACTCGAAGAGCTGGACGAAGTCCTGCTTCTGGAGCGGCAGCAGCTCCTTGAGGGACTCCTCGCGCTCGGCCTGCGTGTCGGCCAGGATCAGCCGCTCCACCAGCTCGCGCCGGTCGCCGAGGAACATGTGCTCGGTGCGGCACAGGCCGATGCCCTGGGCGCCGAAGCGGCGGGCGCGCAGCGCGTCCTCGGCGTTGTCGGCGTTGGCGCGCACCCGCAGGCGGCGCTTGCGGTCGGCGAAGGCCATCATGCGGTGGACGGCCTCGACCAGCTCGTCGGCGTCGTCGGCGCCCGGGTGCATCCGGCCCTCGAAGTACTCCACGACCGGCGACGGCACGACGGGTACCTCACCGAGGTAGACCTTGCCGGAGGAGCCGTCGATGGAGACGACGTCGCCCTCCTCGACGACGTGCCCGCCCGGCACGGTCATCCTGCGGCGCTTGGTGTCGACCTCCAGCTCCTCGGCGCCGCAGACACAGGTCTTGCCCATGCCGCGCGCGACCACGGCCGCGTGGGAGGTCTTGCCGCCGCGGGAGGTCAGGATGCCCTCGGCGGCGATCATGCCGTCCAGGTCGTCGGGGTTGGTCTCGCGGCGGATCAGGATGACCTTCTCGCCGGAGCGGGACCACTTGACGGCCGTGTAGGAGTCGAAGACGGCCTTGCCGACGGCCGCGCCCGGGGAGGCGGCGATGCCGCGGCCGACCTGCGAGACCTTCGCGTCCTCGTCGAAGCGCGGGAACATCAGCTGCGCGAGCTGGGCGCCGTTGACGCGGGTGAGCGCCTCGGCCTCGTCGATCAGGCCCTGGTCCACCAGCTGCGTCGCGATGCGGAAGGCGGCGCCCGCGGTGCGCTTGCCGACGCGGGTCTGGAGCATCCACAGCACACCGCGCTCGATGGTGAACTCGATGTCGCAGAGATCCTTGTAGTGGTTCTCCAGCGTCTCCATGATCTGCATCAGCTGGTCGTACGACTTCTTGTCGATCTGCTCCAGCTCCGCGAGCGGCACGGTGTTGCGGATGCCCGCGACGACGTCCTCGCCCTGGGCGTTCTGCAGGTAGTCGCCGTAGACGCCCTGGTGGCCCGAGGCGGGGTCGCGGGTGAAGGCGACGCCGGTGCCGGAGTCGGGGCCGAGGTTGCCGAAGACCATGGAGCAGACGTTGACGGCCGTGCCCAGGTCGTGCGGGATGCGCTCCTGGCGGCGGTAGAGCTTGGCCCGGTCGGTGTTCCAGGAGTCGAAGACCGCGTGGATGGCGAGGTCCATCTGCTCGCGCGGGTCCTGCGGGAAGTCCCGGCCGGCCTCGGTCTTGACGATCTTCTTGAACTTGGTGACGAGCTTCTTGAGGTCGGCCGCCTCCAGCTCGGTGTCGACCGTGACCTTCTTGGCCGCCTTGGCCGCGTCCAGCGCGTCCTCGAACAGCTCGCCGTCGACGCCCAGGACGGTCTTGCCGAACATCTGGATGAGGCGGCGGTAGGAGTCCCAGGCGAACCGGTCGTCGCCGGCCTGCTTGGCGAGGCCCTGCACCGACTTGTCGGAGAGGCCGATGTTGAGGACGGTGTCCATCATGCCGGGCATGGAGAACTTGGCGCCCGAGCGGACCGACACCAGGAGCGGGTCGTCGGCCTGGCCGAGCTTCTTGCCCATGCGGGCCTCGAGCGCGTCGAGGTGGGCGCTCACCTCGTCACGCAGTGCCGCCGGTTCCTCGCCGCTGTCCAGGTAGACCTTGCAGGCCTCGGTGGTGATGGTGAACCCGGGCGGGACCGGAAGGCCCAGGTTCGTCATCTCGGCGAGGTTCGCGCCCTTGCCACCGAGGAGGTCCTTGAGGTCCTTGTTGCCCTCGGTGAAGTCATAGACGAACTTCACGCCCTCAACGCTCGCGGCCTGCTCGGCTACCGGGAGATCTTTGTTTTCCGACACGGGTCTCGACTCCTCGAGGACGCGGTGGCTGCCCTGACGGGCAGGAACATACCCAGATCAAAGGCGTCTGGGTACGTCCACTTGTGCGTCATGCGCCTGTAACCACTCGTCCGCCAGCGGATCGAAAGTCAAGGCTGAGCAAGCGATCGCAGCCGCATGTTTTCACTTCTTGAACGCAAGAGCCTCCCCGAACCCCTCTGAGCGCTCATCTGAGCGGAGTTTCCGCACATTTGATTTCGCTCGATGAACGATCAAAGGGTGGCACTCAGTGCCACCCTTTGGAGAAGTGCAGCCGCTCAAGATCCGCTCATCTGAGCGCAACCCTTATCAGGGGTGGCGAGAATCACGCTGCCACAGGCGCCGGGATTTCACCATGCGGACGCGTCCCGGGAACGAAACGCGGCCGTCACACCCCGAGTGCGCGCAGCCGCTCCTCGGCCCGCTCGGGCGCGTAGAGGTGCTCCACGACCATCGCACCGGCTCCGACCAGCGCGGCCCGCTCGCCCAGCCGTGCGGTCACGACATCCAGGTGGGCGGTGGAGCGGGGCAGCGCCCGCTGGTACAGCAGTTCCCGCACGCCTGTCAGGAAGGGGGTTCCGGCCAGATCGCCGGCGATCATCAGGACACCGGGGTTGAGCAGTGTCACGACGGTCGCGAGGACGTCCCCGACGCGGCGCCCGGCCTCCCGGGCCAGTCCGACCGCCTCCGGGTGCCCGGCCGCCAGCAGGTCCCGTACGTCCGAGCCGGAGGCCGCCGGCACCCCGGCCTCCGCCAGTCGCCGGGCCACGGCGCCGCCGCTCGCGACGGCGGCCAGACAGCCGTAGGAACCGCACCGGCACAGCGCCCCGGCGCCCTCCGGCACCCGGATGTGCCCGATGTCGCCGGCGCCGCCGTCGATGCCCCGGAACACCGAGCCGTCCACCACGACCCCGGCGCCGATGCCGGTGGAGACCTTGACCAGCACGAAGGCGGAGCAGTCGGGGTAGGCGGTGCGCTGTTCGCCGTACGCCATGAGGTTGGCGTCGTTGTCCACGAGCACCGGCACTCCGGCGGCGCCCGCGTGCTCGGTGAGCGCCCGGGACAGCCGGCCCCTTATGCCGTAGCCGTCCCAGCCGGGCATGATCGGCGGCTGGACGACGCGGCCGGTCTCGGTGTCGACCGGGCCGGGCACCGCGAGCCCGACCCCGCAGACCGCCTCCGCCCCGTGCCCGGTCTTGACCAGCAACTCGGCGAACCAGCGGCCGAGTTCGCCGAGGACGGTGTCCGGCCCGTCCTCGACGGCGAGGGTGCCGGAGTGCTCGGCGAGAATCTCGCCGCTCAGCGACAGGACCGCCGCCCGGGCGTGCCGGGTGTCGAGGTCGGCGGCCAGGACCACCGCGTGCTCGTCGTCGAACTCCAGGGTGATGGAGGGACGCCCGCCGAGCGGTGACTCCACGGGCCCCCCGGCGCCCTCGCGCAGCCAGCCCGCGCGGAAGAGCCGGTCCAGCCGCTGCCCGACGGTGGCCCGGGACAGTCCGGTCGCCTGCTGCAGCGCACCCCGGGTCACGGCGCGGCGACTGCGCACCAGTTCGAGCAGATCGCCGGCGCTCGCCTGACCCGCGCCTCGTCCGGTTCTCCCGGGCTGTCCGGTCATGTACACCCCCTTGTGTTTCCCAACCCTGCATTACATATTGGGTTTTGCGTGTTAAATAGACGTAACCCTACGGTAGCCCCTGCCGATCCCGGTCAGGAGTACGTCTTTGGGAGAGCCCCGAGTGGATCGCATCGCCCAGCTCACCACGCGCCCCGCGGGGCGCGAGATCGCATACGATCCGGCCGCCGCGCCGCCTTCTCTGCACGTCAGGGCCGCACAGGTGCTGGAGGGCAACTGGACGGGCAGGTCCACCGTGCCCTCGCGCGGCCTGTATCCGCACCAGTGGTCGTGGGACTCGGCGTTCATCGCGATCGGCCTCAGGCACCTCTCGCCGTTACGGGCGCAGACGGAACTGGAGACGCTGCTGGCCGCCCAGTGGGCCGACGGGCGGGTCCCGCACATCGTCTTCAACCCCTCCGTCCCCCTCGACGCGTACTTCCCGAGCCCCGACTTCTGGCGTTCGTCGACCGCCGGGCGCACCGCCGGGGCCCCGCGCACCGTACAGACCTCCGGGATCGTGCAGCCACCGGTCCACGCCCTGGCCGCGTGGCTGGTGCACCTCGCCGACCCCGGCCTGTCCAGGGCGCGCGGCTTCCTCACCCGTGCGTACCCCCGGCTGGCCGCCTGGCACGACTACCTCCTGCACCGTCGCGACCTCGGTAGGGCCGGGCTGGTGTCCGTCGTGCACCCCTGGGAACAGGGTATGGACAACAGCCCCTGCTGGGACCGCCCGTTGTCCCGCGTCACCCCCGCCCCGCCCCGCTCCTTCCGCCGCGCCGACCTCGACCACGGCGCCCCCGAGGACCGGCCGACGGATCTGGACTACGGGCGGTACGTGCGGCTGGCCGCCGACTACCGGGACCGCGGATACGCCGACGGCCCGGGTGACTTCGCCGTGGAGGACCCGGCGTTCAACGCCCTGCTCGTCGCCTCCGAGTACGCCCTGGAGCGGATCGCCCAGGAGTTGGGCGCGCGGGGCCCGGCGCGGGAGGCCCGCGCGGAGCGCCTGACGGCTGCCCTGGTGGAGCGGCTGTGGGACCCGGCTGCGGGGATGTTCCTGTGCCGGGACGTGCGCGCCGGGGAGCTGATCCCCGAACGCGGCGTCACCGGGCTCGTCCCGCTGCTGCTCCCCGGCCTGCCGCGCGACCTCGCGGCCACCCTGGTCCGCACGGCCTGCGGCCCGCACTTCGGCCTCGGCGGCACGACCCGCCTGGTCCCGAGCTACGACCTGCTCGGCGAGGCCTTCGACCCGCACCGCTACTGGCGCGGCCCGGCCTGGTTCAACACCAACTGGCTGCTGGAGCGGGGGCTGCGGCTGCACGGCGAGCGCGGCCGGGCCGACGCCCTGCGCAAGGGCATGCTGCACACCGCCGACGCCTCCGGCTTCGCGGAGTACGTCGACCCGTACACCGCACAGGCCTGCGGCGTCACCGGTTTCGGCTGGACCGCCGCGCTCACGCTCGACCTGCTGCACGACCGGCCCGCACGGGGCAGGAACGGCCTCACGGCGATCATGGAAGGGGACCGGGGATGACGGACCGGCATCATCTGCTCGTGCACGGCCGGACGTTCGCCGCCGTCGGCGACCGCGGCGACATCAGCGGCTACCGGGGCGGCAGCGCCCCGGACGGCATGTTCGTACGGGACGCCCGGCATCTGAGCCGGTGGCAGCTCACCGTCGACGGGGCGGTGCCCGACACGCTGACCCCGGTGGCCGACGGGGACACCGCGCGCTGTGTGCTCGTCCCGCGCGGCGGCCGTGACGAACCGCCCGCGTACACGCTCTTCCGCGAGCAGGCCGTCGGGGACTCCTCGTTCGTGGAGTCGCTGCGCGTCACCAGCAACCGTCCGGTGCCGACGACGGTCCACCTCGCGGTCACCGCCGACGCCGACTTCACCGACCAGTTCGAGCTGCGCTCCGACCACCGCACCTACACCAAGGCCGGCGCCGTCCGCTCCCGCCACGTGCTCGCACACGGCGTGGAGTTCGCCTACCGGCGCGGCGAATGGCGGTCCGTCACGACCGTGACGGCCGACCCCCGGCCGGACGCCGTGGAGGAGACCGGCACCGGCGCCCGCCGCCTGGCGTGGACCCTGGACCTCGAACCGCACGGCACGGCCGAGCTGACCCTGCGGGTCATGGCCCGCCCGCACGGCGACCGGCGCGCCCTGCGCGTCCCCTGCTCCCCCACCGCCGCCCAGAAGCAACTGCGCGCCCGGGAGGACGAGTTCGTCCGGGATGTGACCTTCCCGGCCGGATGGCCCGAGCTGGCCGCCGCCTGCACCCGGGGTCTCGCCGACCTCGCCGCCCTCCAGGTCCCGGCCACCGGCCCGGACGGCGAGGCCCTGCGCGTCCCGGCCGCCGGCGCGCCCTGGTTCCTGACGCTGCTGGGCCGGGACGCCCTGCTGACCTCGCTGTTCGCCCTGCCCTACCGGCCGGGTCTGGCCGCCGCCACCCTGCCCGCGCTCGCCGCGACCCAGGCCACCGGAACCGGCGCCGACGGGATCGCCCAGCCCGGCAAGATCGTGCACGAGGTGCGGCACGGCGAACTGGCCCACTTCGGCCAGGTCCCCTACGGCCGCTACTACGGCTCGGTCGACGCCACCCCGCTCTTCCTCGTCCTGCTCGGCGCGTACACCGAGCACACCGGCGACACCGGCCCGGCCCGCCGTCTCGAACCCCACGCCCGGGCCGCGATCACCTGGATGCTCGACCACGGCGGCCTCACCTCGCGCGGCTACCTCGTCTACCGCGCCGACCAGGGGGGCCTCGCCAACCAGAACTGGAAGGACTCCCCCGGCGCCATCTGCTCCGCCGAAGGCACCCGCCCCCACGGGCCGGTGACGGCCGCGGGCGCCCAGGGCTACGCCTACGACGCCCTGCGCCGCACGGCGGGCCTCGCCCGCACGGTGTGGCAGGACCCCACGTACGCGCACCTGCTGGAGCAGGCGGCCGGTGACCTGCGCGACCGTTTCCAGCGGGACTTCTGGATGCCGGAGCACTCCTTCCCGGCCCTCGCGCTCGACGGCCGGGGCAAGCAGGTCGACGCGCTGGCCTCCGACGCCGGGCACCTGCTGTGGTCGGGGCTGCTGGACAAGGAGTACGGCGAACTGGTCGGCCGGCGGCTCCTCGAGCCGGACTTCTTCTCCGGCTGGGGCGTCCGCACCCTCGCCGCGGGGCAGCCGGCGTACCACCCGCTCTCCTACCACCGCGGCTCGGTCTGGCCGCACGACAACGCGCTGATCGCCCTGGGCCTGGCCCGCTACGGACTGCACGACGAGGCCCGCGCGATCGCCCACGGCCTGGGTCCCGGCGATCGTGGGCTCAGCCCTGGCGGCCCTGTGCATCCGCTACGACGCCCTGAACCCGCTCACCAGCGGTGTCGCGGTGATCACCGCCT